>DASZRO010000056.1 GCA_035550055.1 Mycobacteriales bacterium
ATCACCGCCTGCGGGCTCGCCATCGCAGCGGGAATCGCCGGAATCGGCTGGCTCGTCGCCCACACCGCCGCCGCGCTAACCGGGCAACACCTCACAGTCAGCCTCACCGACTCAATCCGAGCGCTCATCGACTGGCACCACTACCTCGGCGATCCGCGGCGCGCGTTCCCACCCGGCGCCCGTCACCACCTGCCAGGCCCGGCACTGATGTACCTCGCGGTCGCGATCGTCGCAGGAGGACTTGCCGCTGTCGTCGCGCTGGCGGTCCGCCTTGCCAATCGTTTGCGGCTCGCCCACCGCCGCGGTTACGCCACCGGGCAGGAGATCCGACGCACCCTCTCCTACCGCGCCGCCGCGCAACGCGGCCCCGCCTCGGCGTCGGGACCTCGGTCGGTGCTAGCTCTTGGGATCGACCGGCGCACCGAACAGCAGCTCTACGGCGCCGCCGAGGACTCCTACCTCTACCTCGGTCCACCCCGTTCCGGGAAAAGTGTTCACCTCGTCATCCCGCAGACCCTCGACGCTCCCGGCGCGGCACTCGTCACCGAGACGCGCCCCGACGTCCTCTCCCATACGCTGCAACTGCGCGCCACGCACGGCCCGGTCGCCGCCTTCGATCCACAGCACCTCGCCGGCGACCGCGTCCCCCGGTTGCGCTGGGCACCGCACGCCGGCTGCGTCGACCCGCTGACCGCGATCACCCGTGCCCGAGCGCTCGCTGCCGGCGCGCAACTGTCCCCAGCCTCAGTCACCGACGCCGCATTCTGGCAAGGAATGACCGAAGCCGTGCTGCGCTGTTACCTACACGCCGCCGCTCTCGACGACCGCAGCATGCGTGATGTGCTGACCTGGACCGCTCGTCCCGCCGACCCCACACCGGTGCGGATCCTTCGCACTCACCCCGACGCCGCGCCCGGTTGGGTGGAAGAGCTCACCGCGCAATCCGCGGCTGACCCCCGCCAACGTGACTCGGTTTGGGCCGGGGTCCGTCGCGCGGTCGATTCTCTCGCTGACCCTCGGGTGCTCGACGCCTGCTCCCCACCAGCAGGTGAGGCGCTAGACCTCACCGAGTTCATCCGCGACCGCGGGACTCTCTACCTGCTCGGTACCACCGGTGCGCAGCTCACCGTCGCGCCACTTGTGACGGCCCTCGTCGAAGCCCTCGTTGACACCGCCCGCACCCTCGCCGCCGCCACCCCGGGCGGACGGATCGACCCGCCGCTGACCGTGCTGCTCGACGAAGCCGCGAACATCGCGCCGATCCCATCCCTGCCGAACCTTCTCGCCGACGGCGGCGGATCCGGCATCACCACGATCTGCGTCCTGCAGTCACTCGCCCAGGCCCGCGCCCGTTGGGGACAAGCTGGCGCCGACGCCATGTGGGACGCTGCGACGACGAAGGTCATTCTCGGTGGTCTCGCCCATGCCGAGGACTTGCAGCGAATCAGCCAACTCGCCGGCGACATCGACGACCCGGTCCGCACCCGCACCCACGGCGCGGGCGGCGCCTCGACCTCGATCGCCCCCCGGAGACTGTCCGCACTGCCGATCGAGGTACTGCGCACCCTGCCCGAAGGCACGGCGATCGTGCTCGCCCGTCGCACGCCGCCAGTACACGCACGCCTCACGCCGTGGTGGGACGGCCCCCATGCTCACGTCATCGAAGCCGCACTTGCCGATCGATCCAACCGATGACCGACCTCGAGCGGCTCGCCGCCGACCTCGCCGAGCTTCGCGAGGATGTGGACTACCTCGCCTCAATCGTCGAACCGGGCCTAGTCGCGGCTCCTCCCAATAGCGCGCCGGCGCCGCCTCCGCTTCCCTCGGTCGAGGGAGGTGTCGAGGCTCAGGCCTCACGCGCCGGCATTGCCCATGTGTGGCACACGCTCGCGCCAGACGAAGCGGACCTCGCCTCAGCGGCGCTCGCCAAGTGGGTGGACTGGCTTTCCGCCCGCTACACCCTCGACGACACCATCCCCACCTGCTGGTATCGCCATGGCGCCATGGTCGACGAGCTCGACGCGTTGCGCGCCGCATGGACCGCCGCCTATCTAGACCCACACGCCCGTCCAATCGACGCCACATATTGGCTCGAGTCTCTCGACCGCGCGGTCATGCGGCTGCATATATGGGACCGCTACGGCTGCACCGCTGGCACCCACCAAGACGACACCACTGGTGCAACGCGCTCGGCGAGCGGCTCGAGGGCAAGTCACCTGAATACCGACATCGATACCCGTCTGCCGGCACGGCCTCTTTACGCCGTCACAAGCGATCCTCCCGTCGACCGATAGCAGCAAGCGCGAGGTGCGTGGACAGGTGCAGATGGCGTGGGGGAGTTCGTGGGGACACCGTCCTGCTGACCTGCCACTCGCAGGTGGCCGCATCGGCGGCGCCAGAAGGGCAGCGGTATGAGTGGTGGCCTTGACCCAGTCGTTGTTGATGCGCGCCGTGCCGCAGCGCAGGCGCCGAGGCTAGGGAGTGAGACGATGGCCGAGTTATCTCGTCTCTTTGGGGTCGAGCTTCGAGAGGCTAGCCCTCGGCACGCCAGACCAGCTCGACCGACCCCTCGACCCACTTCTTGGTCCCGCGTGGCACCGGGTGAACGACGACCGAATGCAGATAGCGCTTCACCACTTCGCGCTGCCAGTTGAGGTCGTTCTTGTCCCAGGCCGCGCGCAGATCTGCCGGCGCAGCATCAGCCGTCGTCTTGCTTGCCCGGACGGCGTCGCGCTCATGTCGTAGTTCCTTGATCCGCATGTCGATGGCTTCGAGTGATGCGAAGTAGCTCTCATCGGTGATGCCGCCGGCCTTCCACTTGTCGATGAGGCTTGACTTGCGCTGCTGCGACTCAGCGAGTTCGGCTTCGCCGGTCCATTCATCGGTGATTGGCTCGCCGATCTGGAAGGTCTCGGCCTTCGCGAATAGAGCTTCGACTACAAACTGGTCGAGCCGCGCCATATTGCGCCCGATCCCTGCGCAGCCTCCATTTACCGGCGGAGGACAGATGTAGATCTCCTGCACGTAGCGCGAGCCGTCCTTGCGCTTGTACTTCTCGCCCTTCATTCCCCGCAGCGCTGTCATGCACTTGCTGCATCGCGCGATGCCGGACAGCAATGTCCTCGGCCGCGTTTGAGAGCTCGTTCGTGCGTTCGCCTTCAGCCGTGAATCGATCGCGAGCCAGTCATCAGGGCTGCAGATCGCCCGCCATGCGCCGACGACGGGCTGGCCCTTTGCATCTCTGACGATCTCGCCATTGAGCCTGCGCCACCCGCACAAACGCGGATTGCCGAGGTACTTGCGCATTGCGTCGGGTGTCCATGGGTTGCCTTTGGCTGAGGCAATGCCGGCGTCGCGAAGGTCGCGCACGATGGAGTTCAGCGACAGACCTGCAATGTAGGCCCGGACGGCCTTCTGTGCGAGGGGTGCTTCTGCAGGGTCGAGTGACAGTCGGTCGGGCAGCCAGCCGAAAGGTCGCGTTCCCCCCACGGGTTCGCCGCGCTCGGCCTTCTGGCGATGCTTTCGCTCGAGCCGCTCGGATATGCGCTCTGCCTCGGCCGCATCGACATTGGCCTTGATGCGCGCCACCATGCGTCCGTCCGCGGTGGACAAGTCGTCCTCTCCGCTAACCACAGTCGAGAAGATCACGCCGGTCTCACGATGTAGATCGATGAGGTCCTCGTTCTCACGCGGCCTGCGTGTGAGGCGGCCATTGGAGTAAGCGAGGACGTACTTGAAGCGCCCGGCCCGAACTCCCGCCACCATCTCATCCCAGGCGGGACGTGCTTTTCGACTGCGAGTTGATGCGCTGACGTCGTTGTCGATGAAGAGGGCGTCTTTGGCGATGGACACGCGGAGGCGTATGGCGAGCTTGCGGCAGTCTTCCTCCTGCCGCTTTACGCCGAGGGCGTTTCCTTCGGAGTCGTCAGAGATGCGGCAGTAGATCGCGCCGGGTCGAGTCACCGATGGAGGCACGCACTAAATACTACGTACGAACGACTACTACCACCAGCAGTATCTGGCCAAGAACCCGAACGGCTACTGCGGAATCAAGGGAACAGGCGTCTCCTGCGCGATCGGCTAGGGCGCTGCGAGCGAGCTGTAGCCGGCGCTACCGCGGGGTTCGCGCCGTTGCCGTCTGACGTTGCTAGAGCATCGTCAGACGGCAATCGCGTGTCGATCGGATGAGCGAAGGGTCAGTCCTCGATATATGGGCAGTGGCGACACCCTCGTCCACAGCAGTAGGCGCGGTCGGCAAGGAAGGATGCCGATAGGACGAACAGGCCCGAAGTCGGATCGATATATCCGGCTTCGTTGCGCGCGACCGCGTCGGCGTGAGCGCCGATGATCTCGTCTCGGCCGGGGGTGTCGAGCGCGAGGCGAGAGGGCGCCGGTTCAGTGAGCGGTCGTGCTGCAAGGGGTTGCTGGATCACGGCTATGAACAGTAGGCGCCGCTGATCGGCAGGTCCCAGCCAGCCGAATGCGGTGAGCGACACGCCGACACAACATGTGGTCCCCGAAATCATTGGAGATTCCACATATGGTCGGCGACGCAGCTGGTTCGCCGACCTTTCCAGGGCCGTCGAGGCAACAGGGAACCCGGTGAAAGACCGGGACTGCCCCGCAGCGGTGAGTGGGAACGACCGCCGTCCGCCGGCGCTGGATGAGCAGCGCAGGCGACAGCACTGAGGGAGACCTCGGGAAGCGACGGCTAGTAGGAGGCCCGACAGGGCCGTGCCCGCGAGTCCGAAGACCTGCCAGCGCACCGCACCCGCCGGGTGCGGTGGTCCGAGGTCGCGTGGGACGACCGGCGGGCTGAGGCGGCACCACTCGGGTGCCGCGATAGCGCCGTCGCCCCTCGTATCTCGGATCCGATCGGACCGAGCTCACGAGGAGAGGGCAATGACGGTCACCGAGGACGCACCCGCGATCCGCCGCACCCAGATGCAGGTCCAGAAGCGCAACGGTGATCTGGAGCCGGTCGATGTCAACAAGATCGTGCGCGCGGTCGAACGCTGCGCCGATGGGCTGGTCGACATCGACCCGCTGCGGATCGCGACGAAGACGATCAGTGGCCTGTACGACGGCGCGACCACTGCCGAGTTGGACCGGCTCTCCATCCAGACCGCCGCCGAGATGATCGGTGAGGAGCCCGAGTACTCGATGCTCGCGGCGCGGCTGCTGGCGAGCTACATAGACAAAGAAGTCCGCAACGAGGGCATCGCGTCGTTCAGTCAGTCGATCGCCGTCGGTCATGCCGAGGGCCTTATCGGCGACGAGACCGCGAGGTTCGTCAAGGACAACGCGCGCAAGCTCGACTTCGCGATCGACACCGCCGGCGACCGCCGCTTCGGCTACTTCGGGCTGCGCACGGTCTATGACCGATACCTGCTGCGCCATCCGGTCGGCCGCAAGGTCGTCGAGACGCCGCAGTACTTCATGCTGCGTGTCGCCTGCGGCTTGTCACAGACCCCGGCCGAGGCGATCGACTTCTACAACCTGCTGTCGTCGCTCGCCTACCTGCCGAGTTCACCGACGCTGTTCAACTCCGGTACGTCACACAGCCAGATGTCCTCCTGCTATCTGGTGGACTCGCCGCGCGATGAGCTCGAGTCGATCTATGACCGCTACGCCCAGGTTGCGAAGCTGTCGAAGTTCGCCGGCGGCATCGGGATCTCGTGGTCGCGGGTGCGCTCGCGCGGCGCTCTGATCCGCGGAACGAACGGCCAGTCCAACGGCATCGTACCGTGGCTGCGGACGCTGGACTCCTCAGTCGCCGCGGTCAACCAAGGCGGCCGTCGCAAGGGCGCGGCGTGTGTCTACCTCGAGCCGTGGCACCCGGACATCGAGGAGTTCCTCGAGCTGCGGGACAACACCGGTGAGGACGCCCGTCGTACGCACAACCTCAACCTCGCGAACTGGATCCCGGACGAGTTCATGCGTCGGGTCGAGGCTGACGAACTGTGGTCGCTGATCGACCCCAACGAGGCACCGGAGCTGCCCGACTTGTGGGGCGACGCATTCGATGCGAAGTACCGCGAGCTCGAGGCCGAGGGCCGCTTCGTCAAGCAGGTGAAGGCGCGCGACCTCTACGGGCGGATGATGCGCACGCTCGCGCAAACCGGGAACGGCTGGATGACGTTCAAGGACGCATCCAACCGGACCTGCAACCAGGTCGACCCGGCCGGTGGGCTCGGCTCGCCTGTCGTGCATCTGTCGAACCTGTGTACCGAGATCATCGAGGTCTCGTCGGACACCGAGACCGCGGTGTGCAACCTCGGGTCGATCAACCTCGCAAAGCACGTGACGGCGGACGGCGTTGACTGGGAGAAGCTGCGCGCGACGGTCCGTACGGCAGTGCCGTTCCTCGACCGGGTGATCGACATCAACTACTACCCGAGCGAGGAGGCGGCGCGGTCGAATCCGCGGTGGCGCCCGGTCGGCCTCGGGGTCATGGGACTGCAGGACGTGTTCTTCGCGTTGCGGCTCGCATTCGACTCTGAGGCCGCCGTCGAGCTGTCGACCCGGATCGCGGAGGAGATCTACCTGACGGCGCTCGAGGCGTCTGCGGAGCTGGCGAAGCGATACGGGCCGCACCCGTCGTTCAACGCCACGCGGGCGGCGCGAGGCGAACTTCAGCCAGACCTGTGGGGAGTCACCCCGACGCAGACCGAGCGGTGGGAGTCACTTCGTGCGACCGTGGCCGCGACCGGCTTACGCAACTCGCTGCTCATCGCGATCGCACCGACTGCGACGATCGCCTCGATCGCCGGCTGCTATGAGTGCATAGAGCCACAGGTGTCCAACCTGTTCAAGCGCGAGACACTGTCGGGAGAGTTCCTGCAGGTCAACTCGGCGCTGGTTGCCGAGCTGAAGGGCCTCGGCCTATGGACGCAGGAGATCCGGGACGAGATCAAGAGAGCTGACGGCTCTGTGCAGGGTGTCGAAGCGCTGCCAGCGGAGACCCGGCAGATCTACCGCACCGCGTGGGAGCTTCCGCAACGTGCGCTGATCGACATGGCGGCCGCACGTTCGCCGTACATCGACCAGAGTCAGTCGCTCAACCTGTTCCTGGCGTCGCCGTCGATCGGGAAGCTCTCGTCGATGTACCTCTACGCCTGGAAGAGCGGGCTGAAGACGACTTACTACCTGCGGTCGAGACCGGCCACCCGGATCCAGCAGGCGACGGTGGCCGCAGCGATGCCTGTCGAGTCGCCGGCGGTCGTCGACGTCACCGACGAGGCCGCCGTCGCCTGCTCGCTCGAGAACCCGGAGAGCTGCGAGGCGTGCCAGTGACCGTCGTCGATCTCACCGCCACCGAGCCGCAGGCCGCTTCAGGCGAGCGTCCGAATCTGCTCGACCCCGGATTCCAGCTGACACTACGACCGATGCGCTATCCGCGCTTCTACGACCAGTACCGGGACGCCATCAAGAACACCTGGACGGTCGAAGAGGTCGACCTGCACCACGACCTCCCCGACCTCGGGCGGCTCTCTCCCGCCGAGCAGCATCTGGTCAACCGTCTCGTCGCATTCTTCGCGACCGGCGACACGATCGTCGCGAACAACCTCGTGCTCAATCTGTACCAGCATTTGAACTCACCCGAGGCCCGGCTGTATCTGTCGCGGCAGCTGTTCGAGGAGGCAGTGCACGTCCAGTTCTACTTGACGCTGCTCGACACCTATATCCCCGATGAGCGGCAGCGGCACGAGGCCTTCGCCGCGGTCGAGAACATCCCCTCGATCAAGCGCAAGGCGGACTTCTGCTTCAAGTGGATCGACTCGCTGTCGGAGCTGCACCGGTTGGACACGACCGAGCAGCGCCGGGCGTTCCTTCTCAACCTGATCTGCTTTGCGACCTGCATCGAGGGATTGTTCTTCTACGGCGCCTTCGCGTACGTCTACTTCCTGCGATCGCGCGGCCTGCTCAACGGCCTGGCATCGGGCACTAACTGGGTGTTCCGCGATGAATCGATGCACATGGCCTTCGCCTTCGATGTCGTCGAGACGATCCGGCTGGAGCAGCCGGAACTCTTTGACGACAACTTGGCCGGGTTGGTCACCGAGATGATCGCCGATGCCGTGGAGTGCGAGACGCAATTCGCGGCAGACCTGCTCGGTGGCGGTGTCTCCGGGCTGCCGGTGGCGGACATGCGGCAATACCTCGAGCACGTCGCCGACCGACGTCTGACCCAGCTTGGCATCGCACCGCTCTACAACTCGACGAACCCGTTCGGGTTCATGGAGCTGCAGGACGTACAGGAACTGTCGAACTTCTTCGAGCGCAGGGTCTCGTCGTATCAGACGGGGATCACTGGTCAGGTTGCCTTCGACGACGACTTCTAGCGGCGCTTGTATGGTCCCGAGCCACTGCTTCCGGCCGATCGCTGGACCCACGGTCGCGACTTGCGCCGGGTTGAACTGACACCAGCAGTACTTGGCCAAGAACCCGAACGGCTACTGCGGAATCAAGGGGACCGGGGTCTCCTGCGCGATCGGCTGAGCGACCCACGCGAGTATGAGCCGGGCCTAACCCTCGTTTGACGGTGCCGCCGACTGGTACCGTAATGTGGTACCAGTCGGAGGTGGGCCAGTGGTCATTACTGCCAGTGAGGCGCGCAAGCATCTCTTCCCGCTCATCGAGCAGGTCAACGCGGACAGAACGCCCGTGGAGATCACCTCACGCCGCGGCGACGCCGTGCTGATTTCGCGCGAGGAGTTCGACGCTCTGCAGGAAACAGCTCATCTGCTTCGCGCGCCGAAGAACGCCCGGCGACTCCTCGAGAGCCTCGACCAGGCGGTCTCCGGCGAGCGCGAGGAGCATGAGCTGCAGCGGTGAGGCTGGTCTTCACGCCGCACGGCTGGGAGGACTACCAGCACTGGGTCCAAACCGATCGGACCACTCTCGAGCGGGTCAACAGGTTGATTGACGACGTCCTTCGGGATCCGTTCGCCGGCATCGGAAAACCGGAGCAGCTTCGCCACGTCCTTTCCGGTGCATGGTCGCGCCGGATCACCGAAGAGCATCGGCTCGTGTACCTCGTCGACGGTGACGACGTCGTGATCTTGCAGGCCCGCTACCACTACTGAGAGGTCTCGCAGCAAGAGCCTCCCCTTCGCGCGGCTTTCGCTACTCGACGCGCATCTCGCCGAGCTCGGACCAGTCGCCCTGGTCGAGCATCTGGCTCACGATCCGCGGGGTCTCGGCGAGGTAGCGGGGCAACTCCGCCTGAGCCCTGCGGAAGTGGTCGGACTGGACGTGGGCGGCGCCGGACTCACCGTCGCGGAAGGCCTCGACGAGGACGTACTCATTCGGGTCGTCGAGGCTGCGCGACCAGTCGAACCACATGCACCCGGGTTCGGCGCGAGTTGCCTCGGTGAACGGCTTGGCGATCTCGGGCCAGCGATCAGCCGCTTCGGGACGGATCCGGAACTTCGCGGTGATGAAGATCATGCGCGCCCTTTCACGACTAGCGACCGCTACGGCTTCTGGAGGTGCTTCGACAGACGCGCCACCCGCCAGGGTCGCGGCCCGCCCACGCGAAGCCCACCGCGCAGGCTCTCGACGGTCCCGATCCGGGAGTAGAACATCAGCAAGAGTGTCTCAGCGGGTCCGGTCAGCACCACATCGACCGGTTCGTCGCGGGTCGCTGGGCGGCTGTCGAGCCTGCCACCGGCGAACGCCAGCATCCAGTCGACCGCACCCGCGGTACGCACGAGCACCCGCAGCGTGCCGGTGGCGGTCGGCTCCGCGTAGCCCGGCGTAACCTGCAAGGCGCCGTTCATGATCAGCAGAGCGTCGCGGGAGTCGATCGTCCACGGCCTGCCGAGACCGCGGGCAAGGTCTCGGCCGTGGATCAGGAACTCACCGACGAGGTTGGACAGCCCGCCCGCGGCGTCGATCGTCGTACCGCCATGGAAGGGGAAGCGCTCCCGGAGGTCGACCTCATGCGCGGGGAACTCGCCACGGACCTTGTCCATCTGCGCATCCAGTTGTGCCAGCAGTTCGGTCATGTCGAGGCTTCCGAGTTCGTGAAGCTCGCGGTCGTTGAGTACGTCGACCTCGCGCACTGTGTCGCCGAGCCCGTCGGTGCTCCTGATGTCGCGCTCGGTATAGCGGCGCGCAACGGTCAGGATGTGGCCGACGAGGTCACGCGCTGTCCACGACGAGCCGGCGACGACCGCCTGCGGTCCGACGGCGCGGGCGAGCTCGGTCAGCCGAGCCTGTGCGTGGTCGATGCGGTCCCAGAGCTCCAGGCCATCCGTGGTGATGAATCGTTGATATGCCTGTGCCATTGCGATCTCCCCGTGAGCCGTGAAGTACTGAAATCTTCAGTACTGAAGTTTGCAGTACTATGTGACGGTGAGTGACCGCCTGTCAAGCAGCTCCTACGCCGTGCTGGGGATGTTGGCCATCCGCCCTTGGACGCCGTACGAGCTCACGCAACAGTTCGTGCGAAGCCTCGCCTACTGCTGGCCCGTCTCCGAGCGCCAGCTCTACACCGAACCCGAGAAGCTGGTGGCCGCCGGGTTTGCCACCGCGCGGCCGATCGGCCCGGAACGGCGTGCGCGCCGCGAGTACTCGATCACCGCTGAGGGTCGTGCCGAGCTCGCCAGATGGCTCGGCACGGCTCCTGCACCACCGCGGGTCTTCAGTGAGCCGCTGCTTCGGGTGCTGTTTGCCGACCAGGGCGAGCCCGCCGACCTGCTGCTCGCGCTCACGACGTTGCGAGCGGACATCCGCCAACAGATGCATACCGGTCGCGCCCAGATGCTCGAGTACCTCGACGGACGCGCTCCTTTCCCTGAGCGGACCCACCTGGTGGCCATGTTCGCCGACCTGACGGATCGGATCTTCCGCGTCATCGACGAGTGGAGCGACGAGGCCCTTCACGAGGTGGCGAAGTGGCCGACCACCAACGGGCTCGGGATGACTCGCACCGCGAAGCGCCAGCTGCAAGCGGTCACGCGACCCGTCGACCCCGAAGCGCGGCGATCTTGACGCTTTCGGCCTGATGGCGGCGTCTTCAGGCCGACAACGTCAAGATCACCGGGGAAGGGCCGGGGCGCGGCACACTGCAGTCGTGGCTGCATCGTCGGAACGTGCCGATTCCGTGCTCGACGGCGTGATCGATCCCGAAGCATTGCGCTTCACCGCCGCCGAGGTGTCGGCTCTGACGGGGGTGTCGCCCGCGTCGATGGAGCGGCTCTGGCACGCCGCCGGGTTCGCGTGGCCGTCGCCGACTGAGGTTGCCTTTGCCGACTCGGACGTCGAGATCGTCAAAGCATTCGGCTTCGGCTGTGAGCTCTTCGGCGAAGAGGGTCCGCTCCACTTCACCCGCGCAATGGGCGTCGCGATGGCCCGTGTCGGGCACGCGGCGGTGTCAGTGTTCCTCGTCGGCATGGCCGAGTCGCTGCGTGACACGCAGGAGGCCGATCAACGCGCCGCCTACGAGCTGGCAGGTGAGTCGTTCAACTCGTTGCCGCCGGTCCTGGAGCGGCTGTTCCGCCGGCACGCGAGCCGTGCAGTGGAGCGCTGGCGTCAGCAGCGGGACGCCGGGGAGCGCTACGACGTCCAACGCCTCGCGATCGGGTTCGTTGACCTGGTCGGTTTCACCGCCCAGACCCGCGACCTGTCGCCCACCGACCTGGCGGACCTGATGGTTCGCTTCGAACAAAGCGCCTTCGAGTCGGTGACGGCGGCGGGGGGCGAAGTGGTGAAGCTGATCGGCGACGAGGTGATGTTCGTAGCCGACGACGCCGATTCCGGCTCGCGGGTGGCGTTGGCGTTGACGCAGACGTACGCGAGCAGCGACGTGACCCCGCGAGGCGGTGTGGCCTACGGGGGAGTGCTGGCGCGGGGTGGCGACTTCTATGGGTCAGTCGTCAACCTCGCCGCGCGATTGACTGCGCTCGCCGCTCCGGCGGAGGTGCTCGTCACCGCAGACCTGCGAGACGCCGCGACCTCCGACGAGTTCGGCTTCGAGCCGGCCGGCCAGCCCTTGCTGAAGGGCTTCGTCGAGCCGGTCCCGGCGTACGCGCTTCGCTGGCGTCCGACAAAAAGCGGGTGATCTTGACGCTTTCGGCCTGATGGCGGCGTCTTCAGGCCGACAACGTCAAGATCACCGGGGAATGGTGGGGTAATTGCAGATTCTGCTAATTGGCTAACATCCACCCATGGCCCTATCGACTCCCGAGATCGCGGTCGCGAAGGCCGACATGTTCCGGGCGTTGGCGCATCCGACCCGGATCCGGGTCCTCGAGGTGCTCGTCGACGGGGAGCAGTCCGTGGGCGCGCTGGCAGACATCTTGAACGTCGACCTGCCCCCGCTGTCCCAGCAGCTCGCGGTGCTGCGCAACGCGCACGTCGTCATGACGCGGCGTGAGGGGTCGATGGTGTTCTACCGGGTCGCGGACCCGCGGATGTCGCAGTTGTTGGTGATCGCAAAGCAGCTGTTGGTGATGGAACTACGAACGGGGCAACAAATGCTGGACAGTCTCGAGGCAAATCTCGTCGGGCACGTCACGGACTGACCGTTGGACCCCATCTCCTGCAAGGTCGAGCAACTCCCGACCGCAACAGTGGTGCACGTGTACGGCGAGGTCGACGTCGCCGGCGCGCCAGTCCTGCGTGAGGCCCTGATCTCCGTGCTGGCTGAACCCTGCTCGCATCTGATCGTCGACCTCAGCGGCGTGGACTTCCTCGACAGCACCGGCATCGGCGTCATCGTGGCGGCTCACACTCGCGCCCTCGCGCAGAACGGCCGGTTCTCGGCGGTCGTGACGACGACTGCCGTGCGGAAGGTCCTGCAGATCACCGGACTGCTCCGTGCCTGGCGCGTCACCGGTTCGATCGAGGACGCGCTCAGCGACGTCTGACCGGCGCCGCTGAGCCGGGGGTGCTACGCCGGCAGGACGGTGACCGTGTCGTGCCAGATGCGCGCGCCCGACTCGCGCTTGAACGACCGGCGGGACCGTCCGCGCGGCGCGCTCGGCGCCGACTGGCTCACCGGCTCCCATCGGTCGAAGGCTTGCGCGAGCAGCGGTGAGTCACGGCGGATCTCGAGCTCGTACGCGGCAAGCCCGGCACTGATCTCCAAGGGCTCGTCGTGATTCATGGCAGGAATATCTCCGCGTTTGCGCGCGGGAATGCCGGTCGCCGGCAAGGCAGTCACCAAAGCGTCACCTGAGTGACGGTCCAAACGGGTACGCCGGCGCGAGCGTCAGCTGCGGTCGGCGCGCGGCGCCGCGAAGGCACGGATCCGGGCCGCGCCGTACGCCAGATCCGACCAGCCGCAGGCGACGTCGAAGACGGTGATCGCGCAGGTCGGGTAGCCGTCGTGCAGCGCGGCCCGGGCGGCTTCGTGGCCGTCACCGTCGTCGAGGGTGATCGCAAGCCCGTGCATCGACGGGTTGTGACCGACCAGGACGAGGGACTCGACCTCATCGGGCACCTCGCTGATGATTGCCAGCAACGCCTCGACGGTGTTGTCGTAGATCCGCGGCTCGGATCTCATCGGCGCCGAAGGGACGGCGCCGGCGATCCGTTCCCAGGTCTGCTGCGCGCGTACCGCGGTCGAGACCAGCGCCAGGCCCGGTGAGACCGCAAGGTCGGCGAGCCAGCGTCCCGCCGCCTCGGCGTCGCGGCGCCCGCGGGGCGCCAACGGCCGCAAGGTGTCGCTGTCGGCGGTCGGCTCGGCCTTCGCGTGGCGGATCAGCACGAGCGTGCGGTTGATCATCGCCTCGAAGCCTAGAGGCGTGCGATGGTGAGCAGGTGACGGTGACCGACCCGCGCGCGATCCACGCCCCGCACGCCTACCGGCTGCTCTGCGCTCTCGATGCGGACGTCGACGCGGCGCTGGGGGCCGACCTCGCCGCCCTGGCACGGTCCCGGGTCGCGATGACGCTGGACCTCCGGCCCTGGCAGCCGCTCGACCCGCCGGACGTCGCTGCGGACTTCGCCGAGCAGTTCGCGCTGGATGTCACCGGCGTGGAGCTGGCACCGCTCGTGCCCCGCCTCGGGGCACAGCTCGTACCGTTCGTGAAGGCGCTGTGGGTGATCGACCTCGGGTTGCGCACCGATGTGGTCCTGGCCCGGCTGTTCGGTGTCGACATCCCGCCCCGCCGACTTGCGGCGTCCTCGCCCGAACCGTTGGTGTTCGACCCGTTCCTGCGGGCGGTCGCGCTGCTCGACGGGTTGGACCCATTGACGACCGAGCTGGTGCGGCTGCGCGTGGCGCGCCACCACAACTGCCGACTTTGCAAGTCGCTGCGAACCCGCGCGGCGATGGCGGCGGGCGGCGACGAGGCGACCTACGACAAGATCGATCGCTTCGCAGACAGCGATCTCGACGAGCGTCAGCGGACCGCGCTCGAGCTGACCGAGGCCATCGTCGTACGACCGGGCGCCATCGATCCCAGCGTCGTCGAGCGCGCACGCGCACACTTCACCGACGCCGAGCTGGTCGAGCTGGTCCTCGATGTGATGCGGAACTCGGCGAACAAGGTGGCCGTCGCGTTCGGGGCGGATGCCCCCAACGTCGCCGATGGGCTGCAGCTCTACGACATCGGGCCCGATGGCGGCATGGTGATGGGGGAGCCGCTGACGGTGTGAGGCGCCCCGGTCGGCTCAGCTCTGCTTGGCGGCAGCCGCGAGCTGGAGGCGGGACAGGGCGACACCGACGATCGCTCCGATGACGACGATCAGCGTCGCCACGCCGCCCGATGGCTTGTTGGTCATCACGAACACCACGCCCAGGAACCCGAATGTTGCGACGTGGGCAATGTCCCAGATCACGGGATCGAGCGCCTGCCGGCGAAGTTCGGCCGGCACGTCGCCGTCGGGCGCGGCATCGATCGCGGCGACCAGGGCTTTGGTACGTGGCGCGAGCAGCGATCCGGCCAGCCCCTCGATGACGATGAGCGTGATCAGTGCCGTAAGGATCCAGCCGTCACCCCAGTGCCAGGCGTGATGGCTCGCGCCGATCAGCCAGGCGCCGAATCCCAGGATGAAGATCGCGAGAATCGGCAGCAGTGGCTCGAGGCGATGGACCAGGCCGGCGAACGGCCGCATCTGGTGAACCGACTTGACGCGCGGCAACGCGTGCAGGCTGGCGTGCAGCACGCCGGCGATCATGAACGACGTGATGACCACGCCGATGTGAAGAAAGAGCGCGACGTTGTACTGCGAGATGCCCACCACTGCTCCCCGGTCTGGACTAGGGGCAGCGTAACGCCGCGGTGTGCGTTAGCGCGGGAGGCTCAGAGCCAGGCCTTCAGCGTGGCGGCGGTGTCGCTACGACGCAGCTCGCGCAGCGTGTCGCGCTCGATCTGGCGGATCCGCTCGCGGGTCAGCCCGAGCTCCTTGCCGACCTCGTCGAGCGTGCGGGAGCGGCCGTCGTCGAGACCGAAGCGCATCCGCATCACGACCGCAGAACGCTCCGGCAGCGAGCCGAGCACCATGCGAAGGCGGTCCTGCAGCAGGCCGAAGTCGACGACCTCGGCGGCGACCGGCGCGTCCATGTCCTCGATGAACTCACCGAACGTGGCGGTGCCGTCGTCGCCGACCGGCGTCTCCAGGGAGAGCGTCTCGCGGCCGTAGCCGAGGATCTCCTCGACCCGCTCGGCGGTCATCTCGAGGACGACGCCGATCTCACCGAACGTCGGCTCGCGGCCGTACTCGGTGGCGAGGTCACGCTTCACGCGCAGCGCCTTGTTGATCTGCTCGACCATGTGAACGGGCACGCGGATGGTGCGGCCCTGGTCGGCGATCGCGCGCTGCAGCGCCTGGCGGATCCACCAGGTCGCGTACGTCGAGAACTTGTAGCCCTTGGTGTAGTCGAACTTCTCGACCGCGCGCACCAGGCCGATGTTGCCCTCCTGGATCAGGTCCAGCAGGGTGAGCCCCTTGCCCTGGTAGCGCTTGGCGAGTGAGACGACGAGGCGCAGGTTGGCCTCGAGCAGGTGGTTGCGGGCACGGGCGCCATCGGCTGCGACGGCCTGAAGGTCGCGACGCAGCTTCACCGGGATCTTGGCGATCTCCTTGGCGTCGGCCTGGCGGATCTTCTCCTGCGCGTAGAGACCGGCCTCGATTCGCTTGGCGAGCTCGACCTCCTGCTCGGCGGTCAGCAGCGCGACGCGACCGATGTCGGTCAGGTACACGCGCACCAGATCCGTGGTCGGGACCTCGTGGTCCCACGAGTCGTCGGCTTCCTCGGCCTCCTGCACCGCCTCGGCGACCTCTGCGGCGGGCGCCGAGCCGGGAGCGTCAGCGCCGATCGTGATGCCGCGCCGGCGGATCGCGGCGATGACGCGCTTGGCCTCGGCGGGGGACACGCCCGCTTCGTCGAGCGCCGTCCGTACCTCAGCGAAGGTCAGCGAGTTCGCCTCGGCACCCTCGAGGAGGTCCTCGACGGGTGCGGGCAGGGCGCTGTTCGCGTCGTTGCGGGCGATCGTGGCGGTGCTCATGGCGGGAGAGGTTCCTTCAGTCAGGGTGGGGGCGTTGCATCAGGTGCAACATCTTTTCCGCCGCAACTGTTCCGCGGCGCGACCGACCATTCTGCCGCATCTAGCTGCGCCTGTCACCCCCCGAAATAGCTGGGAGCAAGCACGACCGCACCTTGCGGGTTGAACGACCAGCGGCAAACGGCACGATTTCCGGCGTACCCGTGATGTTCGTCACTATCCCGCGCCAGCGTGGCGCGGCTCGTCAGCGGTGGCTGACGAACAGCGACTGCGCGCCGCGCGCGACTGCGCCGTGCTGGTCGTAGAGCGTCGACCGGGCCAGTCCGAAGCCGCCTGCGTCGATCGACGTCACCGCGTCGAGGCACACCCACTCGCCGTGCGGGTACCGCTCGAGGTGCACGGTCAGATCCGGGTTGATGAACATCCACTCATCGATCGGCAAGACGTTGGACAGCCCATTGCCACAGTCGGCGACCGCCATCAGTCGCTGCAGGCCGGTCGGCTCCTCACCCGCGACCAGCGGGATCCGCTGCCGGAACCAGCATGCGGCTGGGCCCGGTCTGCGCCAGGAACCGACCGCTTCGCGCAGCTCCATCGCCTCGAGGAACGGCGCACCCCACGGCTCCAGGTTCGCTTCGGCCGGCAGGGGCGGTGCGGCCTGCGGGTCGCCGACCTGACCCGGCAGGTCGAGCTCGCTGCTCCTGATCCGCCATGCTCGGGCCTTGACGGCCACGCGGCCGGCCGCTTCCAGCTCTGCCTCGACGAGCTCGACGCTTCGACCCGACCTCGCCACCACGCTGCGGACCGTGACCTCGGCCTTCGGGACGGGTCCGAGGATCTCGACGGCCATCCGCACGACCGGTCCCGGCCAGGCTTGCTCGGTCGTCTCGCACGCCCGGGCGAGCAACGCCGACGGCGGGCCGCCGTGTTGCAGGCGCGGGTCCCATGGTCCGACCGTCGACTCGGTCGAGGTGAAGACGCCGGGGTCGGACGTCGGCAAATAGAAGGCCTCATCCACGGTCGGACCCTACGCTTTCGGCGGTGAGCCCGACCCATGCTGTGATCATCGTCGCAGTCGGGTTCGTGGCCGGGACGGTCAACACGATCGTCGGATCGGGATCGCTGCTTACGTTCCCGACGTTGCTCGCGCTCGGCTATCCGGCGGTGCTCGCCAACGTCTCCAACACCGTCGGTCTGATCAGCGGATCGGTGAGCGGCGCGGTGGGCTACCGGCGTGAGCTCGCGGGGCAGACGAAGCGAATCCTGGTGCTGATGCCGGCGGTCCTCGTCGGCACGATCGCGGGTGCCAGCCTGCTGCTCGCGTTGCCCGGCTCGGCGTTCCGGCACGTCGTACCGATCCTGATCCTGTTCGCGGTCGCGCTCGTCATCGTCCAGCCGACCATCGCGCGGCGCCGCGC
>DASZRO010000057.1 GCA_035550055.1 Mycobacteriales bacterium
CGACGCCGCCGGCCGGCCAGCCTGCGCCCGGCCAGCCTGCGCCGCAGCCTCCACCGTCGCCGCCGGGTGCGGTGCCGCCTGTGGCGGCGCCGGCGACCCCGCCGCCGCCACCCCCGAATCCGTTCAGCAGCGCCCCGCCGCCCAGTGGGCCGCCGGCCGAGGCGTGAGCAGCGCCACGTGATCTTTGTCGGTCCGTCCCGTCGCCTGGCGCGCTGCTGCCACTACGATGTGGCGCGACAGCCGCGAGTCACCGGATTCGCTCATGTGATCTGGTGATCGCGGCGCGTGCCGTCGCACCACCAATCGCACTTGATGAGGGAAACGGAGTCGACGACGTGATCGTCATCAGCGGGATCCTGCTGCTCATCGCGGTGGTTTTCCTCGTCATCGGGCTGTTCGGCCCGCTGGCGTGGGTTTACGCCTCGATCGCGGTCAGCGTGTTGTCGTTCGTGTTCTTGCTGGTCGGGGTTCGCCAGCGCCGCGACGTGGTCTTGCCGGCCGGCGCGCCGGCACCGCGCGGCTTGCCCGCCAGCGAAGAGCCGTCGAGTGCCGACGTGACCCTCGTCCCGGCCGGTGGGCGCCGTCCCGCCGCGGGGGCCGCCGCGGCCGGAGCTGCCGCGGCTGCAGCGACCGCTGCCGTCCTCGAAGAGCGGGAGGCCGAGCCGCCTGCGGCTCGCGTCGAGCGGCCGCGCCCGGCGCCGGTGCCGGCGCGCCCGACCCGGCCCGCCAGCCCCGCCGCCAGCCGGCTGCGCAGCAGCTCGACGACGCGTCCGCGCGCCGTCCTTCCGGCCCGGCTCGCCGAGGCCGAGGGCGCGGGTGGTGCTGCCAAGAAGACGGCGGCGAAGAAGGCTGCTCCGGCCAAGACCGCCGCCAAGAAGGCTGCGCCGGCCAAGACCGCCGCCAAGAAGGCAGCCCCGGCAAAGGCGACCACGGCGAAGAAGGCCGCTCCGGCTGCCAAGAAGACCGCAGCGAAGAAGGCGGCTCCGGCTGCCAAGAAGACCGCAGCGAAGAAGACTGCTGCCAAGAAGAGCGCGGGCTGACCTCAGTCACAGGACATACGAAGAGGGGCCCCGCCGCTTGGCGGGGCCCCTCTTCGTATGTGCGGTCGGGTTACGGGTTCGACACCCGGCGGAAGGGGTCACGCGCGGGCGGCGTCGGCAGCTGCACGCGGTCGCCCTCGATCGACAGGCCGGTCAGCCCGAGCACGTGGCAGAGCACCGACAGGGTCGTCTCGCCGGCCTCGATGCCCTCCTGGGTCACCATGGCGCGGTAGATGAGCGCCCAGTGCTTGGCGGGGGTGTCGTAGGTCCAGTCGACCGAGCCGAGGTGCACAGCGGTGCCGCGGCTGCCGTCCGGGCCGTTGAACGGCCCGCTCCACAGCTGGATGCCTGCCGGGCCGGCCGAGAACCGTCCGCCCTGCGTCACGTCCTCGTGTGCGGCGGCGTCGAGCAGCGCGCGTGCCTGCAGCTCCGGAAGGACCAGCGCCGGGCGTACCTGGCTGGTCAGGGCGGGAACCGCCACTGCTTCGGTCTTGAGACGCAGCCCGTCAGCTGACGTCTTGAGAAGCGTCAAAGACACCTCGCACCTCCGGATCGAGCGCGTCGCTTTTGGGTATCTAACATGACGCACCTACAGCATCAGGCCAGATACGCGTGAGAATCACTAGGCCGAACGGGTTAATTGTCGCTCTGTGCAGTGGTTCGTGGCTCGATTTTGTCAGAAAAACGCCAGTTTGGCGATTCGGGCCTGGCTCATCCTGACTAGCCGGACCAGGGCCGTTACGAGCCGGCTTCCCGAAGCCAGAACCGCACCGCGGGCTCGCTGAGGGCGTGTTCGGCCAACGGCGCCGCCGGGGCGCCTTCGGTGACGGCCACCGCGAGCACCTCCGCGGCGAGCAGCTCGGCGCCCTCACGCACCGCCTGCGCGGCAGGTCCGTCCGACTGCCACCACAGCTCGATCCGGTCGGTGACCTCGAGGCCGGTCGACTTGCGGGCGTCCTGGACGCAGCGGACCAGCTCGCGCACCACGCCCGCGGCGCGCAGGTCGTCGTCGAGGGTGAGGTCGAGGGCGACCGTGTCCGCGCCGGAGCTGGCGACCGCCCAGCCGGCCCGCGGCGTCTCGGAGGTGATCACGTCGTCCGCGTCGAGCTCGATCGTCTCCCCGTCGACCTCGACGCTCGCTCGCCCGTTGGCCCGCAGCGCGGACACCAGGGCGGCGTGGTCGCTTCGCTGCACCGCCTCGGCGATGGTCGGCGTACGCGGCCCGAACCGCTTGCCCAGGGCGCGGTAGTTCGCCTTGACGCTGACCTCGACGAGGTCGCCGGCGCCGGACAGCGCCGCCACCTCGCGGACGTTGAGCTCGTCGGCGACCTCGGCCACGAGGTCGGCACCGAGGCTGTCCCAGCCCGGCGCCGAGACGAGGGCCCGCCCGAGCGGCTGCCGGGTGCGCACGGAGGACTCGGCGCGAGCCGCCCGTCCGAGCTCGACGACTCGGCGGACGAGCGCCATCTGCTCGCCGAGGTCGGTCGAGACCGCGGCCGGCTCGGCCTGCGGCCACGTCTCGAGGTGGACGCTGTCGGCCGCTGCGGGATCGACGTCTCGCGCGAGCCGCTCGTGGACCTCCTCGGTGACGAACGGGACGAACGGCGCCAACAGCCGGGTGAGCACGTCCAGACACTCGGCGAGCGTCGCCAGCGCCGCGGCGTCGCCCTCCCAGAAGCGCCGCCGCGAGCGGCGGACGTACCAGTTCGACAGGTCGTCGACGAGCTCGGTGAGCCGGCGCCCGGCCCGGGTCGGGTCGAAGTCGTCGAGCGCCTGCGTGACCTCGATGACCGTCCGATGCAGCTCGGAGCGCGCCCAGCGGTCGAGCACCGGCCGGTCGGCCGGGGCCGGGGCGGGGTGGTCAGGCGTCCAGTTGTTCGCCCTGGCGTAGAGCACGAGGAACGACGCGGTGTTCCAGTACGTCAGCAGCACCTTGCGGACGACCTCGCCGACCGACTCGTGGCCGACCCGCCGGGCCGACCACGGGTTGCCGGCGGTGAGCATGAACCACCGCAGCGCGTCGGCGCCGTGCCGCTCGAAGAGCTCGAACGGGTCGAGGACGTTGCCCAGGTGCTTGCTCATCTTGCGGCCCTGCTCGTCCAGGATGTGGCCGAGGCAGAGCACGGTGCGGTACGACGACTGGTCGAACACCAGCGTGCCGATCGCCATCAGCGTGTAGAACCAGCCCCTGGTCTGGTCGATCGCCTCGCAGATGTAGTCGGCCGGGTAGGACGCCTCGAACGCCTCCTGGTTGCGGTGCGGCGCACCCCACTGCGCGAAGGGCATCGAACCCGCGTCGTACCAGCAGTCGATGACCTCCGGCACCCGGGTCGCGGGCTCGCCGCAGGTGGGACAGTCGAAGGTCACCTCGTCGACGAACGGCCGGTGGGGGTCGAGTGCCGACAGGTCGGTCCCGGCGTAGGAGGACAGCTCGGCGAGTGACTCGACCACTGTCAGGTGCTCGGAGTCGCAGCGCCAGATCGGCAGCGGCGTGCCCCAGTACCGGTTGCGCGAGAGCGCCCAGTCGATGTTGTTGTCGAGCCAGTCGCCGTAGCGGCCGGTCTTGATCGTCGGCGGATGCCAGTCGGTTGTGGCGTTCTCGCGCAGCAGCGCTTCCTTCACCGCCGTCGTGCGGATGTACCACGACGGCAGGGCGTAGTAGATCAGCGGCGTGTCGCAGCGCCAGCAGTGCGGGTAGGAGTGGGTGTAGTCCTCCTTGCGCAGCAGCAGGCCACGCTCGCGCAGGTCGGTGACGATCAGCGGGTCGGCGGCTTTGAAGAACTGCCCCCCGACGAGCGGTAGCTGGGGTTCGAAGTGGCCGTCGGGCTGGATCGGGTTGACCACCGGCAGCCCGTAGCGGCGGGCCACCGCGAGGTCGTCGGCACCGAAGGCCGGCGCCTGGTGGACCAGGCCGGTCCCGTCCTCGACCGTCACGTAGTCGGCCAGCCCCACGAAGTGCGCTCCGGGGATGTCCACCAGGTCGAACGGCCGGGAGTACGTGACGTGCTCGAGAGCCGTCCCCGGCATCCGGTCGAGGATCTCCGCGCCGTCGCCGAGCGCATGCTCGACCAGCGGTTCGGCGACCACGAGCAGCTCGTCCGACCCGCTCGGCCGGGCGACCACATAGGTCACGTTCGGGTTGACCGCCACGGCGGTGTTGCTGATCAGCGTCCACGGGGTGGTGGTCCACACCAGCAACGCCGCGCCCTGCCCGCGTGAACCCGGCTCGGCGAGCGGTCCGCTGGTCACCGGGAAGCGCACGAACACCGACGGATCGGTCACGTCGAGGTAGCCCTGGGCGACCTCGTGGTCGCTGAGCCCAGTGCCGCAGCGCGGGCAGTACGGCGTCACCCGGTGGTCTTGCACCAGCAGGCCCTTGCCGTGGATCTGCTTCAGCGACCACCACACGCTCTCGACGTACGCCGGATCCATCGTCCAGTAGGCGGTGTCGAGATCGACCCAGTAGCCCATCCGCTCGGTCATCCGGGTGAACGCGTCGACGTGCTCCAGCACCGACTCGCGGCACTTCGCGTTGAACGCCTCGATGCCGTATTCCTCGATGTCGTTCTTGCCCGAGAACCCGAGTCGCTTCTCGACCTCGAGCTCGACGGGCAGCCCGTGGCAGTCCCAGCCGGCCCGCCGCGGCACGTGGTAGCCCCGCATCGTGCGGTAGCGCGGGAACAGGTCCTTGAACACCCGCGCTTCGACGTGGTGGGTGCCGGGGCGCCCGTTCGCGGTCGGCGGCCCCTCGTAGAAGGTCCACAGCGGGCCGTCTGCGGTCTGCTGCAGGGTGCGGGAGAAGACGTCGCGCTCCTGCCAACGGGCCAGGATCTCCCGCTCGAGGGCCGGCAGGTCCACCTGGGGGCTCATCTGGCGGTACGCACCGGTGGGCGTAGCCATTTGAGGAGACCCTCCAAGATCGAAGCGGAGCGCCGAGCGCGAAACTCAAGCGTAGCCTTGCTGGTACGCGAGAGTCGCGTGGGTTGGCTGCGGCGCGGCGCGTTGCCGGTGGGTGAACGCGGTTCTATCCTGCGCGCACCCAAGATCGGCAGCATCACTGGGCCGGCCCAGCAGAGCCGGCGGACGTCCGGGAGGCCGAGAATGGCACGGGAGCACTCGACCCTAGGTGGTCGGTTGCGCCGCCTGGTGACCCCTCGGGGCGTCGCTGACTCGGTGACCGGGGCCGGCACCGCGGTGGCCGGCGCCGCCACATTCGCCACATCCGCCACATCCGTCACATCTGCCGCGGCCGGCACAGCGCAGCGGAGCGCCCAGCGCTCGGCCACCGAGGCGTTGCGCCGCGGCGGTCGTTCCCCGGCAACGCCGCCCCCCACGCGGAACACCGGCGGTGCCTCCGCCGTTGCCAAGCCAGCAGGCCGGGCGGCGGCCAGGACGCCGGCCCGACCCAAAGCGACAAGTACGACGAAGCAGGCAGCGACCGGAAAGGCGCTTGTGAAGCAGGCAGTGACCAAGACCTCCGCGGCGAAGTCGGCGCCGAAGAAGGCTGCGCCCGCCAAGGCGGCGCCGAAGAAGGCGGCCGCCAAGCCGCCGGCGAAGTCGGCCGCGGCGAAGCCGGCGACGAAGAAGTCCGCCGCGACTGCGGTGAAGGCGCCCGCGAAGCGGGCGACGAGCAAGGCCTCGGCCCCGACGCGCCCGCCCTCGAAGGCGTCCGCCAAGCCGGCACCCGCGAAGCCGGCGGCGCCGAAGGCCGGTTCGAAGCCGGCACCCGCGAAGAAGGCGGCGACGGCCAAGGTGGCGGTGAAGGCAGCCGCTGGCGCCAAGCAAGCCGCGCCGGCCAAGAAGACGCCGGCGAAGGCCGCGGCCACGAAGGCTGCGCCCGCGAAGGCGACGAAGGCCGCAGCCGGCAAGGCCGCGCCGGCGAAGGCCGCGCCCGCAAAGACTGCGGCGAAGGCCGCGCCCGCAAAGACTGCGGCGAAGGCCGCGCCCGCGAAGGCGGCTCCCGCGAAGGCCAGCTCGACCGCGGCGGCGAGCAAGGCCGCGGCCGACCAGCCGGTCGCGACCGCCCCGGCC
>DASZRO010000058.1 GCA_035550055.1 Mycobacteriales bacterium
GAGCCACCGAAGCACTACCCGATCTGGCCGCTCTGGTACGCCGCTGCCGCCTTCCTGCACGTCCGCCGCGCCGGCGCGCTGCTGGTGATCGGCCTGGTGGTCAGCGCGATCTTCAACCTCGGCTGGTCCTGGCAGGGGTAGGGGTCGTTCCGCGAGTCGCTGCCCGCTGGGACTGGGTTCGCCCTACCGCCTCGGGCAGCGGACAAACGCCTTCACCGCAGGACGGGCAGCACCTGCGAGTGGTCCAGGACCGCCGCGAACAGGTCTCCGCGCTCGGCGAGGCGCGGGATCACCGAACGGATCGTGAACGCGTCGGGCCGCAGGTCCGGGTCGTCGAGCTCGTCCCAGTCGATCGGTGCGGACACGGGCGCGCCTGGCGCGGGGCGCGGGCTGTACGGCGCGACGAGGGTCTTGTTGATCGCGTTCTGGGTGTAGTCGAGCCGAGCGAGACCTTGCCGGTCGTTGACCTGCCACTTCCAGCTGACGAGCTCGGGCATGACCCCACCGACGGCTCGGGAGACGCCTTCGACCCACTCGCGGGTCTCGTCGAAGGACGGGCCGGCCGCAATCGGCACCCAGATCTGGATGCCGCGCCGGCCGGTGAGCTTCGGGCGTGCCGTGACCCCGAGGTGATCGAGAGCGGTGCGGTGCAGGCGGGCGAGCTCGACGAGCTCCGGCCACGTCGTCCGCTCGCCCGGGTCGAGATCGATCATCGCGTAGGTCGGGCGATGCGGCTCCTCCACGAGTGAGGTCCACGCGTGCCACTCCAGCGCGCCGAAGTTCGCCGCCCACACCAACGCGGCCGGTTCGTCGACCACCAGATAGGTGCGTGTCTCACCCCGGTCCGCATCCGGGTTGTCCCACCGCGGCAGCCAGTCCGGCGCGTGTCTGGGCAGCTCCTTGTGCCAGAAGCCTTTCGCCTGCGCACCCGACGGGTAACGGTGCATGTTGAGCGCCCGCCGCTGCAGGTACGGCGAGACGGTCGGGGCGATCTGCGCGGCGTAGCGCAGCAGGTCCCGCTTCGTCACCGCCGCTTCGCCCTTGCGCGCCGGAAACAACACCTTGTCGAGGTTCGTCACGCGAAGCTCGCGGCCGAACACCGCCCAGGTGCCGTTGGCACCCAGATCGTCGAGCGCGGCGAGGTCGTCATCGCTCGGCGGGTCGAAGCGGCGAGATCCGAGGGTGATGGCCGCATCGGCGGCCGGCAGGTCGGAGCGCCACAACCGTTCGGGGTCGGCCTTGACCTGCTCGTTCGTACGTCCCGACAGCACCGACCGGCCGTGCTGCTCCGGGTCCCATCCGTCGACTGCGAAGTCGTCGTGCTTGTGCAGCAGCAGCCACTCCTCCTTGCCGGAGGAGCTGGTCTTGGTCCGTACCAGGACGAAGCGGCCGCGCAGCTTCTCGCCGGTGAGGTCGAAGTGCAGCTCGCCCGCCGCGATCGCCGAGGCCGGGTCGTCCGTGCCGTGCGGCGTCCACGTGCCGGTGTCCCACACGATCACATCGCCGCCCCCGTACTGGCCGGCCGGGATCACCCCTTCGAAGTCGACGTACTCGAGCGGGTGGTCCTCGACGTGGAACGCGGCCCGTCGAATCGACGGGTCCAAAGTCGGCCCTTTCGGCACCGCCCAGCTGACGAGCACGCCCGCCACC
>DASZRO010000059.1 GCA_035550055.1 Mycobacteriales bacterium
ATCGCGCCGCCGTACCCGTTGCGCAGATCCCACCAGTAGCTGCCGTCCCATTGCACGATCTCGCCGTACCCGCGATCGATCCGGATCCGCCAATGGTCACGCTGCCAGTACTGGCACTTGGCCGCGACGGAGAACCGCGCCGGCTCGGCGAGCGCGAACCGGATCGCGCCACCGTTGTCGACGGTGATGTCGCGCTTGTCGTAGACGACGCACAGCGTGCGGCCGGCAAGGCCGGCCAGCGGCGGTGCGACGCCGTTGCCGTAGTAGTGAACCGTCGGGCAATGGAAGGTCGGCGGCCGGTACGGCGCGAAGCTGGGCGGGTTCGCGCCGCTCGGGGTCGCGACCATCACGAGCGCCGTCGTCGCAAAGGCGGTCGAAAACATCCGCAGCAGGCGACGCACCCGAAGACAGTTCGGCAGCGCGGACCTCACGCCTGCAGTGTCGCGTACAGCGAGCCGCGCCGCGGTCTGCGTCGCCGCCCCCGTTCCTGTCGTACGCATCCGGTTGGGTCTGCTGGGGGCAAGCCGCGAGGAGGCAACGCATGTACGAGCCGGCAGAGGACGACGAGAGCACTGGACTGCTTCGCTATCTCGACCAGCAGCTCGATGCGCTGCGCGCTTCGGTCTTCGGCCTCACCGAGGAGCAGAGCCGCGCGACGCCGTGTCGAAGCGCGCTGTCGTTGGCCGGCCTGCTCAAGCACGTCACTCACGGCATGAGGGGCGCAACGGCACGGCTCAACGGCACCGCGGCGGCTCCGGACGCTGACGCGATCGCGGCATACCTGGCGAGCTTCGCACCGCTTCCCGAGGAGAGCACCGAGTCCCTCGTCGCGGACTTCGACGCAGCGCGCGCCGACTATTTGCGCGTGTTCCAGGTGGCTGACCCGGGTGCGACGGCGATCGAGCCGCCGGCGCCCTGGCACGGCCGCTTCGACGACCGCCCGATCCGGCTGCGCTACTTCCTCGTACATCAGATCGAGGAGATGGCGCGCCACGCCGGCCACGCGGACATCATCCGTGAGCAGCTCGACGGGACGTCGATCCCGGCGCTCGTGCTGACCGTCGAGGGTGCGCCGGCCAACGACTTCTTCCAGCCGTACTCGCCCGCTCCCGGCACGATCGGCGCGGCGTGAACGTTCCCTAGCGTGCGAGGTTGCCGGCCTGTCTGGCCGTCACACGCCCGGCGGCGTACAGGCCGCGGAGGGCATCGGTGAGCGTGTCGGTCGCGGGCCGGTAGCTGATGCCGAGGTCGTCATGGACGGCCGAGTCGTCGGTGTCCTTCGCGAGGGTGAGCAGCTGCATCCCTTCCGCGGTGAACGGGCTGTTGAACGCAACCACCCGGCGCATCGCGTCCAGCGTTGCGCCGAGGCCGCGGTAGACGCTGCCGGGAGCGCGGACCGCGGGTATCCGTTTGCCGGTCGCTCGGCGAAACGTCGCGATGATCTCGGACATCGGTACGAGGGTGCCGCCCGCCATGTAGCGGCGAGGGCCGCGTCCCGGTGTCAGTGTCGCGACGAGCACCGCCGCGAGGTCGCGGACGTCGATGACGTTGATGCCACCCTCGGACAACACCAGGAAGCCGATCCGCAGAATCGAGGCGAACCCTTCGGCGGCATCGCCACAGACGTTGCCCACGGGTGGCCCGATGACGCCTCCCGGGTACACGATCGTGACCGGCCGGCCTGCCGACTGCCGGTCGCGGGCAACCTGGTCGGCGAGGGCTTTGGAGCGGGTGTAGGGGTTGTCCGCCGCGGTCATGAGCGGTAAGTCGGCGGTGACGACCTCGACCGACGGGGTGAAGACGGCGGCGATGCTCGACACGTGCACGATCGGGTCGCAGCCTTCGGCAACCGCGGCATCGATGACGATCCGGGTGCCGTCGACGTTGGTGTCGACGGATCGCTCCGCCTGCCGGCGATCCAAGGCTGCGACCACCGCCGCGGAGTGGATGACCGCGTCGACACCCTTGACGGCCCGCGCGACCGCATCGGCATCGGTCATGTCGCCTTCGGCGACGTCGACTGTCGCCACGTCGACGCCCAGCGCACCGATCGTCGAAACCACCCGTTCAGGTCGGCGGGCCAGTACGCGCACCTCGTGGCCGGCGTCGAGCAGTGCCGCCACCGTGTGCGCGCCGACGAACCCCGTCCCGCCGGTGACGAGCACCTTCACCGCGCGAAGTCTAGGTGCGCGGTCTGCGCGAGGAGTCCGTCGGGCTGTGGTGATCGTTTCCGGTCAAGGCGACGTGAGGTCGTACCGATTGACCATCTGATGGAGAACGTATGTCCGCAGTGCGGCGCCGGTCTCGCGGCGGGGGCGACAGTCTGCTCCTTCTGCGGCACGCGGGTCGAGCCGCCTGCTGCCGCGGTGACCTACGCCGAGCGTCCCGGTCTCAACGGGATGGCCGTGGCGAGCTTCGCGCTGAGCCTGCTCTGGATCGTCGGGCTCGCCAGCGCGGTGGCCATCTACACCGGCTATCGCGCTCGCAACCAGATCAAGCAGACCGGTGAGCGGGGCAGCGGGTTGGCGACGGCCGGTCTGGTCATCGGGACGTTCGGCCTGATCACCGGGATTCTGATCGTGAGTCTCGGCACCATCTTCGGTGGCCAGGAGACGGCCCACGACACCGCGCGGGCGCGGGCGGACATCCTCACGGTCGCGGCGGCCGAGTCGCGGTACTACGACGTCCATCACAGCTATCCCGCTTCGACCGCTGACCTCGGCGTGGGCAGCGCGACGCTGGGCCTCAACGAGGTCATCAACGTCGCGTCCGGCCCGAGTGCGTTCTGCGTCGTCGGGACCTACGGAGACGACGAGCCGTGGTTCCTCTATGACAGCAGCAACGACGGGGCCACCTTGAGCACCGAGAAGTTCGACACCGGGTTGGCTGCCGAGAACGCCTGCGTCGCCGGCAACGTCGGCGGCTTCGCGACGCTGGCCGCTCAGTAGGTCCGGCGTCAGCTCGCGAACTGCTGCTTGCCGCTCCAGGTCCGGTCTCGCAGCACCCGGCGCAGCAGCTTGCCGGCCTGGTCGCGTGGGATCTCGTCGACCACGGTCACGGACCGGGGTCGCTTGTACGGCGCGAGGCGCTCGGTCGCGGTGGCGTCGAGGTTGCGCAGCACGGTGATCTCGTCCGCATCCGGCAGCAGCTGGACGAACACCGCCACGACTTCGCCTCGCTCGTCGTCGGGCGCGCCCACCGCGGCGAGGTCGGCGACGCCGGGTACGTCGCTGAGGGCCTGGTCGATCTCGGCGGGGTAGACGTTGACGCCGGCCGAAACGACGACTTCCGCCGCTCGCCCGCACAGGTAGAGGTAACCGTCGTCGTCGAGCCGGCCGATGTCGCCGACCGTGAACGCGTCGCCGACGTGTGCGTCTTCGGTCTTGGTGTCGTCGCCTTGGTAGTGGAACATTCGGCCCTTGCTCGGTGCGAAGTACACCGTGCCCTCGGTGCCGGGTGGCACGGCGTCGCCGTTGTCGTCGAGGATCTCGACGGCCATGCCGGGAAGTGGCCGACCGACGGTGCCAGGCCGGGTGCGCCATTCGTCGCGACGTACCACGGTCATCCCGCCTTCGGTGAAGCCGTAGTACTCCACGAGGACGTCCCCGAGTACCTCGGCGATCGCCTCCTTGACGGGGATCGGGCACGGCTCGCCGCCGTGCAGCACCGTCCGCAGACCGGCCGGCCGCGCATCGCCTCGGACATCGGCGGGCAGCGCGAGGATCTGCCGGAACATCGTCGGCACCATGATCGTCGACGTCACGTCGTCGCGGCGCAGCTCGTCGAGGGCGAGGTGCGGATCCCACTGCGGCATCACCCGCATCGTCGCGCCGCGCGCCATCGCGCCGAAGCCGAAGGTCTGTGGTGCGCCGTTGAACAGCCGCGAGCAGAACAGGTGTACGCCGTCGCCGGGAAGCTCCAGCGCCTCGGCCCAGTAGGCGACGCCGGCCCAGCCGGTCGCGAACGGCGTGGTGCCCGAGCCGCGCATGACGACGCCCTTCGGGCGTCCCGTCGTGCCGGAGGTGTAGGGCATCTTGTAGCCGCAGCGGTCGTCGCCGAGCGGCTCGTCCGGCGCAGCGGCCAGCCAGGTCGAGTAATCCGCATCGTCGAGGTCGACACAGGGCAGGCCGCGTGAGTACGCCGCGGCGCGAGCTCCGTCGCGGTCGGTGACGACGACGGCGGTGCGCGCGTCGTCGAGGACCGCGCCGACCTCGTCGGCGGTCCAGCCGGTCTTCAACGGCGTGTAGGCGCAGCCGGCCCGCCAGGCGCCGAGGAGCGCGACGACGAACTCGACGCGGTTGCTGACGCAGATCGCCACATGGGCGCCCGGGCGGGCACCGAGTGCCTCCAGGCCGTGACCGAAGCGGGTCGAGGCGTCTTCGAGCTCCCGCCAGCTCAGGCGCGTCGTACCGTCCTCGACCGCGATCCGCGAGTCGTCGGCGACCCCCGAGAGCTCGGCGAGGCTGGAGCGCCGCATCACAGAAGGGTGGCGAGGTGGTCGGCGTGGTTGTCCGCGGTGCCGAACTCGGTGGCGTGCAGCCAGGTGCGCTTGAGCAGGAAGTGGACCGGCACCTCCCAGGTGAAGCCCATGCCGCCGTGCACCTGGACGCACGACCTGGCGTTGCCGCACGCGGCCTCGTCGGCGAGCTGCTTGGCGCCTGACACCGCGCGTGCCGCGTCGCCGACCTCCGGGTCGTCGAGGGTGACGGCGGCGGCGTGCAGCGAGGCACGGGCGAGCTCGGTACGCACGAGCATGTCCGCGCACAGGTGCTTGACCGCCTGGAACGACCCGATCGGCCGGTCGAACTGCTCGCGGGTCTTCGCGTAGTCGACCGCCAGCTCGGTCATCCGCGCCGCCAGCCCCACCTGCAGCGCAGCGGTCAGCAGCGCGCCCTGCTGAGGCAGCGGCGGAGTCTGTCCGTCGTACGGCGACCCGTCGGGCACCGTCGACAGCTCGAACAACGGGCTGAGCGGGTCGATCGGCTCGGGGAGCGCGACGCCGGACGGCGCAGCCGCGATCGCTGCCGTGTCGCCATCGAGGACCAGCAGCGACCGTGCGACGTCGAGATGAGCCGCGAGCAGCGGTCGCCGATCAGCTTCGAGCACGGCGACCGGGGCCTCGACCACGCCCGAGACGCCGGCGGTCAGGAACGTCCCCACGAGCGGACCGGGGACGGCGGCCCGGCCGAGCTCCTCGAACACCATGACCGACTCGACGAAGCCCAGCCCGAGCTCGGTGCGCAGCGAGAACACGCCGGTCTCTTCCAGCGTCTTCCACACGGCCGCGTCGAATCCGGCGGGCAGCTTCTCCAACGGAAACGCGGAGTCGAGGACCTCGCGCACCCCGCGCTGCAGCCCGAGCTGGTCCTCGGTCGGCAGGAAGTACATAGGTCGTCCCGCCCTATCCCTTGCCCTGCTGCGCGGCGCCCGGCATGCCCGCTCGCTTCGTTGTCGTCGTCGGCGGTAGCGCCGCTACCGCACTCCTCCTCCGCCTTGCGAGCGGCCATCCGGACACCGCTCGCGACGGCCAGGGACAGGGCGGCACGACCTAGCGCTCCTTCGGCAGGCCGAGGATGCGCTCGCCGATGATGTTGCGCTGGATCTGCGAGGTGCCGGCGGCGATCGTGTAGGACAGCGAGTTCAGCCGTTCCGTCGTCCACTCGCCGACGGGCAGGCCGGCGATGTCGGTGCGCGACACGGCCGCCCGGTCGAGCACCCGCGCGCCGAGATCCATCAGCCGCTGTCGTGCCTCCGTGTAGCGCAGCTTCAGCACCGACGCGCTCACCCCCGGTACGCCGGAGCCCGCCTCCGTCACACCACGCTTGGTCAGCGCCCACAGCGCGTCGAACTCCGCCGCCATGTGGCCGATGTCGCGGCGCAGCCCGCGGTCCTCCCACGCGACGCCGGCGGATGACGTGACCTTCTTGGCGATCGCCGCGAGATCGGTGACCAGCCGGACCGAGTCGACGATCTGGTCGACCCACGCGGTACCCCGCTCGAACGACAGCGTGACCATCGTCACTCGCCACCCGTCGTTCTCCTCGCCGACCCGGTTGGCCACCGGGATCCGGACGTCATCGAAGAAGACCTCGGAGAACTCGCTCGATCCGAGCAACGTGTTGAGCGGGCGAACCGTGAGGCCGGGAGAGTCCATCGACATCATCAGCCAGCTGATGCCTTTGTGCTTGGGCGCATCCGGGTCGGTACGCACCAGCAGCTCGCAGTAGTCGGCGACCTCGGCGTGCGACGTCCAGATCTTGTGCCCGTTGACGACGTACTCGTCGCCGTCCCGTACCGCGCGCGTCCGCATCGACGCCAGGTCCGAGCCCGATCCCGGCTCACTGAAGCCCTGACACCAGATCTCCTCACCGGACAGGATCTTCGGCAGGTGGTCGGCGCGTTGCTCGGGCGTGCCCTCCGTGACGATCGTCGGACCGGCGTGGAGCAGCCCGACGAAGTTGACCCCGACGTACGGCGCGCCGGCGCGCTCGGTCTCCTCGAGAAAGATCAGGTGTTCGGTGGGTGTCGCGCCGCGTCCGCCGTACTCCGTCGGCCAGTTGATCCCGGCGTACCCGGCGTCGAACAGCAACCGTTGCCAGGCGGTGTCATAGCGGCGGCGGCCCGGCCAGTCCGTGTGATGCGGCTTGTCCCCGAGCGTCGGCAGCGTGCGCGCGAGCCAGTCGCGCAGCTCTTCTCGGAAGGCCCGCTCGGCGTCCGAGTCGCGCAGGTCCACGCGCGCAAGACTAATCTGACGCCCCGTCAGATCTCTTACGAAGTCGCTCGATTTGCTCACGACTCCGCGGGGGCCCGACGAGCAAGGTCGAAGACGAGGGTGGTGGCGTGGGCAGGCTGGACGACAAGGTCGTGATCGTGACCGGCGCCGGTCAGGGCATCGGCGAGGGGATCGCGCTCGCTGCCGCCGCCGAAGGCGCGAAGATCGTCGCCGCCGGGCGGACGTTGGAGAAGGTCGAGCGCACGATCGCGACGATCGTCGGGCGGGGTGGCGAAGGCCTCGCGTTGCGCTGTGACGTCCGCCGCCAGGACGAGATCGGCGCCGCGGTCGCGGCCACGCTCGACCGGTTCGGTCGCATCGACGGTCTGGTCAACAACGCCCAGATGGTCTCGCTCGGTCCGGTGCTCGAGATCACCGAGGCCGACGCCCGCCGCACCTGGGAGAGCGGCTTCCTCGGCTCGCTGTGGTTCATGCAGGCCGCGCACCCCGCTCTGGTGCAGAGCAAGGGCTCGGTCGTCAATCTCGGCACCGGGTCCGCGTTGCGCAACGACCTCCCCGGGTTCGCGCTGTACGCCGGCACCAAGGAGATGATCCGCACCCTGTCGCGGATGGCCGCGCTCGAGTGGGGCAAGGACGGCATCCGTGTCAACGCGATGATCCCGAACGGGATGTCGCCAGGTCTCGAGATGTGGTCGCAGTTCGCTCCGGAGGAGTACGCGAACTTCGTCGACACCATCCCGCTCGGCCGGGTCGGCCGCCTCGAGGAGGACGTCGGGCGCGCCGTCGCGTTCCTGCTCAGCGAGGACGCGGCGTACGTCACCGGCTCGACCCTGATGGTCGACGGCGGTCAGGCTTATCTCCGATAGCTCAGACGGACAGAGAGGCAACACCTGTGGGGATCTGCGACGACCGGGTGGTCATCGTCACCGGCGCCGGCGGGGGACTCGGCCGAGCACACGCGCTGGCCTTCGCCGCGGAAGGCGCCGCCGTGGTCGTGAACGACATCGGCACCTCCCGCGAGGGTGAGGGCAGCTCGGCCGGGCCGGCGCAGGCGGTCGTCGACGAGATCCGTGCCGCGGGCGGCGAAGCCGTCGCCGACACCTCCGACGTCGCGGACTGGGAGGGCGCCAAAGCGCTCGTCGACACCGCGCTCGACGCCTTCGGTCAGCTCGACGTGCTCGTCAACAACGCCGGCTTCCTGCGCGACCGGATGCTCGTCGGCACCTCGATCGAGGAGTGGGACGCCGTCGTACGCGTCCACCTCCGGGGACACTTCTGCACGTTGCGGCATGCCGCCGAGTACTGGCGAGAACAGTCGAAAACCGGCACGCAGCGGGATGCGCGCATCGTCAACACCTCCTCCGGCGCGGGCCTGATGGGCAGCGTCGGCCAGGGCAACTACAGCGCCGCGAAGGCCGGCATCGTCGGGCTGACTCTGGTCGCTGCGGCGGAACTGGCCAGGTACGGCGTGACGGTCAACGCGATCGCGCCCGCAGCGCGCACCCGGATGACCGAGGTCGCGATGCCGGAGATGATGAAGGCGCCCGAGGAAGGCTTCGATGCGATGGCTCCCGAGAACGTCTCCCCGCTCGTCGTCTGGCTCGGATCGCCGGAGTCCCGAGAAGTGACCGGTCGCGTCTTCGAGGTGGAGGGCGGTGTGGTGGGCGTCGCGGACGGCTGGCAACACGGTCCCAAGGTCGACAAGGGCGAGCGATGGTCGCCGGCCGAGCTGGGTCCTGTCGTGCGCGACCTGCTCGCGCAGGCACCGGCGCCGAGTCCGGTGTACGGCGCATGAGCACCTTGTTGGAGGCGCCGACGATCTGGGAGCTGGTCCGCCGTCGCGCGGAGCTGTCCGGTGACCGGCCGTTGCTGCTCGAACCGTCCGGTCGCACGGTCGGCTTCGCACAGTTCGCCGCTGACGTCGAGCAGGTGGCATCCGGCCTGTACGCGATGGGCATCGGCCCGGGCACGAAGGTCACCTGGCAGCTGCCGACCCGGGTCGAGAGCATCGTCGTCTCCATGGCCCTCGCCCGGCTCGGCGCGGTCCAGAATCCGATCCTGCACCTGTACCGGGAGCGTGAGGTCGGCGCGGTGCTGCGGGCGAGCAAGCCGGAGTTCTTCATCGTTCCCGGAGTCTGGAAGGACCGCGACTTCGGGCAGATGGCCCGCGACCTTGCGGCTGACCTCGCGGCGGCGCCCACCGTCCTGGAGATCGGCACCGAGCTTCCGACCGGGGACGTCGCCGCGCTTCCCGAGCCTCCGGATTCGGGCACCGACGTGCGCTGGGTGTACTACACCTCCGGCACCACGTCGGAGCCGAAGGGGGTCCAGCACACCGACCAGACGCTGATGGCGGGCGGGCGGGGATTGGCGGCGGCACTGGACATGTCGCCCGACGACATCGGGTCGATGGCGTTCCCGTACTCCCACATCGCCGGACCGGACTACCTGCTGATGATGCTGTCGGCAGGGTTCGGCGCGGTGCTGATCGAGGCGTTCGTCCCCGCCGAGGCGGTCGCGGCGTACCGCGAGCTCGGCGTGACGATGTGTGGCGGCAGCACGGCGTTCTATCAGATGTTCCTCGCCGAGCAGCGCAAGTCGCCAGGGGAGCCGATCATCCCGACGCTGCGGATCATGTCCGGTGGCGGAGCGGCGAAGCCACCCGAGCTGTTCTACGACGTGGCCAAGGAGATGGGCGTCCGGCTGGTTCACGGCTACGGCATGACCGAGGTGCCGATGATGGCGATGGGGTCGCCCCACGACACCGACGAGCAGCTCGCCTACACCGACGGCAAGCCGGTGCTCGGCGCCGAGATCCGGATCGTCAAGGACGACGGGACGGTTGCGGGCCCGGACGAGGAGGGCGAGATCCGTCTCAACGGTCCGGTGGTCTGCGTCGGGTACACCGACCCGGCGGTCAACGCGGAAGCGTTCGACGCCGACGGCTGGTTTCGCACCGGGGATCTGGGCGTGCTGCGCGCCGACGGCCATCTTCGACTGACGGGCAGGCTCAAAGACGTCATCATCCGCAAGGGCGAGAACATCTCCGCCCGCGAGCTCGAAGACGTTCTGTTCAACCACCCCAAGGTGGGTGACGTCGCGGTCATCGGGGTGCCCGACGAGGAGCGGGGGGAGCTGGTCTGCGCCGTGGTCGAGACCGCGGCCGGTGCGCAGCCGATCTCCTTCGAGGAGATGGTGGGGTGGTGCAAGGACGCCGGACTGATGACGCAGAAGATCCCGGAGCGGTTGGAGATCGTGGCATCGCTGCCGCGAAACGAGACCCTGAACAAGGTGCTGAAGTTCAAGCTCCGCGAGCAGTTCTCATCCCACGAGCTCGCTCGCGCCGCTCACGATTCCGCGGGGGCCCCGAATGACTGATGCACACCACGGGGTGGTCACCGAAAGCTCGGAAGGCGTGCTGACGATCACCCTCGACCGGCCGGACGTGCACAACGCCCTCGACTGGCAGGCCCGCGAGGAGCTGGTGGCGGCGTTTGCTCGGGCGAGCGCCGACGCTGCGGTGCGCGCGGTCGTCCTGACCGGTGCCGGCGATCGCGCGTTCTGCACCGGCGCGGACCTGCGGGTGCCGATGCCCTCGATCGCGAAGCCGGAAGGTGCGCCGGCGCGCACTCAAGGCGACATTGCGCGTGGCATCGCGACCGGCTGGCAGCGAGTGGTGACGGCGGTGCTGGACTGTGACAAGCCGGTCGTCGCCGCCGTCAACGGCACCGCGGCGGGCGCAGGCATGCACCTGGCACTCGCCTGCGACGTCGTGGTCATGTCCGAGTCGGCGAAGCTCGTACCGGTCTTCGTCCGGCGCGGCATCGCGCCGGACGCGGCGGGCGCCTACCTGTTGAGCCGGCTCGTCGGCCCGATGCGCGCCAAGCAGATCTACCTCTTCGGCGACGACGTGCCGGCGGCCCGCGCTTCGCAGTGGGGTCTGGTCAGCGAGCTGGTTCCGGCAGAGCGGACCGTCGAGGTCGCCACCGAGCTGGCGACCCGGCTGGCAAGCGGGCCTACTCGGGCTCTGGCAGTGACGAAGCGGTTGGTCAACCACGCGATGGACGTCGATCGTGAGGCTGCCCTCGCCGAAGAGGCGTGGGGTCAGGAGCTCGTGATGACCAGCGAGGATGCTCAGGAGGGCGTTCGTGCATTCGTCGAGCGCCGCGAGACTTCGTTCAGGGGCTGGTGAGCAATGCCGTCGACGTACGACGTTCGGGTGAGCTGCAAGGCGCCGCAGCAAAAGGTCTTCGATCTGGTTGCGGACGCGACGAGCTGGCCGAAGTGGGCGGGTCCGGTGATCCGGTGGGGCGGCTGGGTCGTCGAAGGTGAGCCGGCTCCCGGCGGCGTCGGTGCGATCCGCAAGCTCGGCTCGAAGCAGCTGGGCACTCGCGAGCAGATCATCGAGTACGACCCGCCGCACTACATGGCGTACACGATCCTCACGCCGATGCCGGTCAGGGACTACCGCGCGATCGTGTCGATCGATCCCGAAGGGGACGGCTGCCGCATCACGTGGGCCGCGAGCTTCGAGGGGAAGTTCCCCGGCGCCGGCGCCGCGACGGCCTGGGGACTGAAGCGCTTCATCGGCAACCTGGTGGTCCGGCTCGCCCGTTACGCAGAGACGCACTAGCCGTGAAGCTGCGGCTGGAGCACCACTACGACGCGGACGTCGAGACGGTGTACGCGTTGATCAGCGACCCAGGCTTCATCGAGCGCAAGTACGTCGCGCTCGGCGGCCGTGGCGTCGCGGTCGACCGAACCGACGACGACGCCGGCGGCTGCGAGGTCGTCACCAGGCGCACCGTCGACATCGAGCTCCCCGGGTTTGCCAAGAAGGTGCTGACGCCGAGCCAGACCGCCGTACAGACCGAGACGTGGGCCGCGGCCGACTCGTCGGGCGTGCGGGAGTGCAGGTACCGGGTCGAGGTGCAGGGCGTGCCGTCGCGCGTCGAGGGCACCCACTCGCTGCGCCCGGCCCCCGGTGGTGGCACCGACCACACGATCGACATCGATGCGAAGGTGTCGATTCCCCTGCTCGGCGGTCGCCTCGAGAAGCTCGCCGCAGACCACGGCCGCGACGATATCGACGCCCAGTTCAGCTACACCGACCGGGAGCTTGCCACCCCCGCTGCCTAGCCGCCGCGTCCCCGAAGACGCACCGAGGGGGTTTCTGACGGGTCGTCAGATTCGCGTAGCCTGGGGTGCATGCGCGGGGTTCTCGGATGGGGCGTGCACGTCCCGCATCGGCGGCTGGACCGTACGCAGATCGCGGCGGTCGCCGGGACCGGCGGCGGCAAGGGCACCCGCGCGGTCGCGTCGTACGACGAGGACTCCACGACCATGGCGGTCGAGGCTGGGCGGGCGTGCCTCGCGTCGGTCGACGTGTCGCCGCAGTCGCTGTGGTTCGCGACGACCAGCCCGACCTACCTCGACAAGACGAACGCCACGGCGATTCACGCCGCACTTCGCCTGGACCGGGCCGCGGCGGCCTACGACTCGATCGGGTCGGTACGGTCCGCCGTCGCCGCGTTGCGCGGCTGTTTCGAGGCAGGCAAGGCGGCACTCGCCGTCGCCGGTGACGTCCGCATCGGACGGCCCGGCTCTGCCGACGAGGCGGCGGGTGGCGACGCGGCCGCGGCGTTGCTCGTCGGTGACGAAGCGGACGGGCCGCTGCTCGCGGAGCTGCGCGGCTACGCCTGCGTGACCGAGGAGTTCATCGACCGCTGGCGGGTGCCCGGTGATGCCGGGTCGAAGGTCTGGGAGGAGCGCTTCGGCGAGACGAAGTACGCGCCGCTGGCCGCGGAGGCGCTGAAGACGGCGCTCGGCTACGCCGGGATCGGTCCGGAGGACGTCGACGCGCTCGTGGTCGCCGGGCTGCACGAGCGGGCCTGCGCAGCTGCGGCCAAGTCATCGGGAGTCGCTGCGGAGAAGGTCGTCGACCGCCTCGCGGCCTCGGTCGGAAACCCGGGCGCCGCCCAGCCGTACCTGCTGCTGGCTCGCGCCCTGGAACAAGCCGAGCCGGGCCAGACGATCGTGCTCCTGGTGCTCTCCGACGGCGCGGACGCGCTGGTGCTCACCACCACCGCGGCGATTGCGACGTACGCCCCGCGCCGCCTCGTCGGCGCCGAGATCATCGCCGGGGCCCCGGTCTCCTACGGTCGCTATCTGTCCTGGCGCGGTCTGCTCGAAGTGGAGCCGCCGCGGCGCCCGGAGCCGGCCCGGCCTTCGGCGAGCGCGGCAGGGCGGTCGACCGATTGGAAGTTCGGGCTGGAAGGTGCCGGAGGCGCCCTGGCTGACCAGCGCGGCACGGTGACGACGTTCACGGTCGACCGGCTCGCGTACTCGCAGAGCCCGCCGGTCGTCTTCGCGGTGGTCGACTTCGACGACGGTCGCCGGCTGCCGGTCGAGCTGACCGACGTCGACGCTGACGAGGTCGCGATCGGCATGCGGGTGGAGATGACCTTCCGTCGCCTGTTCACCGCGGACGGGATCGCGAACTACTTCTGGAAGGCGCGGCCGACACGAGCGGAGGATCCGTCTTGAGCTCTCATGGGATTCGCGATCGCGTCGCCATCGTCGGGATGGGTTGCACGCGATTCGCCGAGCACTTCGACAAGGGCACCGACGACCTGCTTCGGGAGGCCACGACCGAGGCATTTGCCGGCGCCGGCGTCACCAAGGACGACGTCGACGCGTACTGGCTGGGCACCGCTCAGTCCGGCATGAGCGGGATCACGCTCGCGCGACCGCTGCAGCTCGACGGCAAGCCGGTGACCCGGGTCGAGAACTTCTGCGCCACCGGTTCGGAGGCGCTGCGGCAAGCGGCGTACGCCGTTGCCTCCGGCGCGTACGACCTGGCGATGGCCGTCGGCGTGGAGAAGGTGAAGGACTCGGGCTACCAGGGACTCAACGCCTTCCCGATCCCCAACGACGGCACTCAGCGGTCGCTGACCGCGGCGGCCATGTTCTCGATGGTGGCGCCGGCGTACGCCAAGCGGTACGGGGTCGATCCCGACGAGATGCGCACGGTTCTGGCGAGGATCGCCTCGAAGAACCATGCGAACGGCGCTCGCAACCCTAAGGCGCAGTTCCGCAAGGAGATGCCGGTCGAGAAGCTGGTCGCGATGCCGGCCGTCGCCGGCGGGCTGAGCGTCTTCGACTGTGCCGGGGTCGCCGACGGCTGCGCCGCCGCAATCGTGTGCCGGGTCGAGGACGCAGCCAGGTACACGGACCGGCCGCTGGTCATCAAGGCGTTGTCGTTCGTCGCCGGCAACGGGTCCGGTCTGGAGGACCCGTCCTACGACTACACCCAGTTCCCGGAGGTGGCCGCTTCCGCCGCCGACGCCTACGCGCAGGCCGGCATCTCCGATCCGCGCTCGGAGCTCGCGATGGCCGAGGTCCATGACTGCTTCACCCCGACCGAGCTCGTGCTCATGGAGGACCTCGGCTTCTGCGAGCGCGGGACGGCCTGGAAAGAGGTCCTGGCGGGCACCTTCGAGCGAGACGGGGAGCTGCCCGTCAACCCCGACGGCGGTTTGAAGTCCTTCGGTCATCCGGTCGGCGCCTCGGGACTGCGAATGATGTATGAGGCATGGCTGCAGCTGCGGGGTGAGGCACCCGAGGAACGGCGCATCGCGACCTACGGGAAGCGGTCGCTGGCGCTGACGCACAACCTCGGCGGCTATCCCGGGGAGATGGTCAGCTTCGTCGGAATCGTGGGCATCTAGGTGGGGTGACCCGAAGCCACGACGAGCTCGCCGAGCTCTACGACGACCCTGCCCGGTGCGCGGAGGTCGCCGGGCTGACGTACGTGAGCGTGGACGAGCCGGGCATCCGCCGAGTGCGCCATGGCCGCGGCTTCAGCTATCGCTACGCCGACGGCATGGTGGTCGGTGCTGCCGTTCGCGAACGCATCGCTGCGCTGGTGATCCCGCCGGCCTGGCAGGACGTGTGGATCTGTCGCGACGAACAAGGCCATATCCAGGCGGTCGGCACCGACGATCGCGGCCGTCGGCAGTACCTGTACCACCCGCGGTGGCGGGAGGTCCGCGACCATCTCAACTTCTGCCGGCTGGCCGGCTTCGGCGAGCGCTTGCCGATGGTGCGCGCAGACATCGAGGCCCAGCTGCGGCGGCGCACCGTCGACCGCGACCTGGTGATCGCCGCGATGTTGCGCATCGTCGACTGTTGCGGCATCCGCGCCGGATCTGAGATCTACGCCGAGGAGAACGACTCGTTCGGCCTGAGCACCTTGGCGAGACGGCACGTGAGCGTGCGCGGGAGGCAGGTGAGGTTCTGCTTCCCGGCGAAGTCCGGCCGGCGCGCTGAGGTGAGCATCGAGGACGCCGCCGTCGCCCGGGTCGTCCGACAGCTGCTGGCCCGCCCGGGACGGCGGCTGTTCGTCGTGGACGGTACGACGCTCGGTGCGGACGAGGTCAACCAGCGGCTCGCGGCGCTCGCCGGCGCCCGGGTCACCCTGAAGGACTTCCGCACGTGGCGAGGCACGCGCGAGGCGTTCGGGTACCTGCGCGCTCATCTCGACAGCGACGAGCGGGAGGGGGAAGTGGTGGCGGCGGTCGATGCCGCGGCTGAACAGCTGGGGAACACTCGCGCGGTGGCGCGCGCCCACTACGTTCATCCCGCCGTCGTCGAGGGGTATCTCGACGGCGGCCTCGAGCGGTTCCTGCGCGGCTGGCGGGGCCGGGCGCGTCGCGGTCTCGACCGCGACGAGACCGCCCTGCTCAGCTATCTCGACGCCGTGATGCGCGACCCGCTCGCGGCGATCCGCGGCCACGCGAGCTGACGACGGCCCTGCCTAGTCCGCGTTCAGCCAGGGCTGCGCGTCGATCTCGCGCCAGATGTCCTTGGACAGCGCGGTCGATGCCCATTCGACGTCCGTGGCCACCTCGGTGACGTTGCGCATGCCGCAGATCACCGAGGTGACTGCGGGGTGCTGGAACGGGAAGCGCAGTGCGGCGTGTGGCATCTGCATCGAGTGCGACCGACACAGCTCAGCCATCCGCCGGGCCGTGGCGAGCACCGACGCCGGCGCCGCCACGTAGTCGAACCGGGCGCCTACCTCTGGCCAGTCGCTGGCCAGCAGCTCGCTGTTGAAGGGTGCGGCGGCGAGCACGGAGACCCCTCGCTCCAGGCAGTCGTCGAGCAGCGCTTTCGCCGAACGGTCGATCAGGGTCCAGCGTCCGGCTACGAGCAGCACGTCGACGTCGGTCTCGGCAGCAATCCGGGACAGCGGCGAGACGTAGTTCATCCCGGCCCCGACCGCTTTGATCACGCCCTGGTCGCGCAGCTCGATGAGCGCGGGCAGCGCCTCGTCGATCGCCTGGTCGAGGAAGTCGTCCGGGTCGTGTACGAGAGCGATGTCGATGCGATCGAGACCGAGCCGATCGAGGCTTTGGTCGATGCTGCGCAGCACGCCGTCGCGGCTGAAGTCCCATTGCCGGGTGAGGTCGTCGGGGACGTCGTAGCCGGCAATGCCGAGATCTGAGCCGCACGGCGCCGGGTTGGGCACGAGCAGGCGCCCCACCTTGGTGGAGACGACGTAGGTGTCGCGGGGCTTCGTTCGCAAGGCCGCGCCCAGCCGGCGCTCGGACAGGCCGAGCCCATAGTGCGGAGCGGTGTCGAAGTAGCGGATGCCGCCGGCCCAGGCCGCCTCGACTGCGGCGTACGCGTCCTCGTCGCTGACCGCGGAGTACATGTTGCCCAGCGCGGTGCCACCGAAGCCGAGCTCGGTCACGAACAGCCCGCTGCTGCCGATCTGGCGGCGAGGCAGCACTCCACCGGCCGACATCAGGGCCGCCCGCCCGGAGGCCGTGCACAGCGGATGGGGCAACGAACGGCCGGTCGAGCCGTGATGAAGCGAACCGATCGTGCAGCCATTGGGGGCGCTCCAGCGTCCGGAGGCCTGCGGCCGACGCAGGTGTGCGTCAGTGGTCGATACCCCCGGTAGGTGCCTGCCGGTCACGGCGACTCCAATCCAGTCAGTATCGCGCCCGCGGCGCAAGGTGAGGAAACGATTCCTCAAGAATGACGACCGGGCTGCGGCTTGTCAAGAGGGGCGACCGGGCCGGCTCAACGGCTCAGCAGCGGAAGCGATCCTGCCGCCAGGGAGCGCGGACCGCGGTACTCGTGGCCCTTCTTTGAACGGAAATCGCCGCGCTCGGTCGAGATGGGTCGGGGCGAACCACCAGTGCGCGACCCACTGGTTGCCGCGAACTCGGCGGCTACCTGAGCTTTCGACATTGGTCCGACCCCTCCCCGTGACCCATCCAGATAACGATTTCTAAGATAACGATTTCTCATGTCACGTCAAGCGCCGTGGCGAAATTTCCTGAGGATCGCTTGAATGGAGTAACGGGGGCGGCGATTGCCCTCCGCGCGCGACGGGGATCACGGGGAGGACATCGCGCATGGCTGGCATCTCACGGCGTGACGCGATCAAGCTCGCCATGCTGGGCGCGGGAGGGCTCGCGAGTCTGGACCTGATCGCCGCCTGCAGCTCGGCCAGCTCGACCCCGCTCGCCGCGACGAGCAGCGGCGCCCGGCTGACCGCGTTCGTGCCCGGCACCGCGTCGTCCCCGACCGGGCTTCCCAAGCGGGTGGCGTGGGCGAGCACTGCCGACTCGGAGTTCTTCCTGGCGCTCAGTGCAGGGATGAAGGCGGCGGCCGACGCTCGTGGCGTCGGCTACCTCACCGCGACCGGGACCGACCCGAGCACCCACGTCGACCAGATGAACTCCTTCCTGGCGCGTGGCGTCGGCGCATTGGCGATGCAACCGCTCGACGAGGCGGCAGAGAAGCCCGTGCTGACCGGCGCCATCGGCAAAGGCGTCTGCGTGCAAGGGATCATCACCGCACCGTGCACGCTTCAGGTCGCCGCCAGCCAGTACCAGATCGGCTACGACCAGGGCGTGGCGGCGGCGAACTGGGCGAAGTCGCGACTCGGCGGCACCGCGCAGGTCGCCTACTTCAACCTGGACACGATCTCGCCACAGCTCAAGCTCCGGCACGAAGGCGTGTTGGCCGGGCTCGCGACGGCCGGCTCCGGCGTCCGCGTGGTCAGCGACCAGACGATCACCGACATCAGCAACGAAGCCGGCTTCAAGGCGATGAACACGATCATCCAGGCACATCCGGACGTCACGATCGTCATGGGCGGCGACACGCTCGTGGTGGGGGCTTACCACGCGATCCAGCAGGCCGGAAAGCTCGAGCCGGACATGTTCCTGTCCGGCGTCGACGGCGACAGCGAAGCCCAGCAGCTGGTCAAGCAGGGCGGCCCGTACCGGCTCTCGATCGCGTTCGCGTGGGGGTTGATGGGGTACGGCCTCGGGCAGTTCGGCGCGGACTGGATCGAGGGCAAGTCGGTGCCGCGGGTGATAGTCGCGAAGGGTGTGCATCTCGACTCTGCCGCGGCCGTGACGAAGTTCCAGCGTGCGGCTGCCGATCCCGCTCCGGTGTTCGCCGACCCGGCGGCGTATCAGGAGTACCTGCCGCTGCTCGGGAATGTCAGCTACGCGAGCCGTTCCGACTACTGGACCACGGAGTACACGCCGAAGTGATCTCGGCGCCCGCCGGTGGCAGCCGGCGCAGCGGCCTGGCCTTGCTCGGCGTCGCGCAGCTGCTGTTCTTCGGGTTGAGCTTTCACAACTTCCTAGCCGGCTCGAATCTGACGGCGATCGCGCAGAACAACACCGACGTCCTCATTGCGGCGATCGGGACTGCGGCGCTCGTCATCAGCGGCAACGTCGACCTGTCGATCGGCAGCCAGTACGCGCTCGCCTCCGTCGTCACCGCCGATGTGGCGGTTCACGTTCCGGCGCCGGTCGCCGTGCTCGCCGCGATCGCGGTCGGTCTTGCGATGGGGGCTTTCAACGGGCTGCTCGTGGTCTGGCTTTCGATCTCGCCGCTGATCGTGACGATCGCCATGCTGGCCTTCTACCGCGGCCTCGCCTTTGCGATCTCCGGGGGCAATCCGGTCGTCGTCGCCCGATCGGGCTTTCTGCGCATCGGGCTGGAACGCGTCGCCGACGTGCCGGTGACGGTGATCGTCGGGCTGGTCGTCTTCGCTGTCGGCGCCGCGTTCCTGATGACGAGCGTCACCGGGTTGCGGCTGTACGCGGTGGGGGGCAACTCGGAGTCGGCCCGGCTGGAAGGGCTGCCCGTGCGGCGACTCGCGGTGGCGACGTACGCCGTGAACGGCGCGCTGATCGGCCTCGTCGCGCTGCTGGTGAGCGCTCAGCTGGGAAGCGGATCGGCGAACCTCGGAGTCGACTTCGAAGTGTCGGTCCTGACCGCGGTCATTCTCGGCGGCGTCGCGTTCACCGGCGGCCTGGGCAGCCCGATCGGCGTCTTCGTCGGCGTCGCGGTGTTGGCGATCCTGCAGTCCGGGCTGCTGTTCGAGGGGCTGGCGTCGTGGTATCAGAGCATGGCGCAAGGTGCGTTGCTCGTTCTGGCGCTGGCAGCCGATCAGGCGCTCGCCAGGTGGCGACGGGCACACGCCGGCCGGAGGGACGAGCGCCCCGAGTCCGCTGCTGCGGGCGAGCCGCGCACCGCACCGTCGAGCAGCGCAGAGCGCGAGCGCGAGGCGCTGCTCGAGGTCACCGGGATGACAGTGGGCTACGGGACGCTCACCGCGTTGGACCAGGTCGATCTCGTGGTCCGCACCGGCGAGGTCGTCTGCCTCGTCGGAGACAACGGTGCCGGGAAGTCGACGCTGGTCAAGGCCGTCACCGGAGTGCTTCGCCCGCAAGCCGGATCGTTGCGGTTCGCCGGTGAGCCGCTGCCGCCGACCGCGGCCGAGGTACGCCGGCGCGGCATCGAGACCGTCTTCCAGGATCTCGCGCTGTTCCCCAATCTCAGCGTCGCCGACAACGTCACGATCGGGCTCGAGCCGCGGCGCCGGCTGGCGGGCCTGCTGCCGGTCCGTGACCACGCGGCCGCGACCGCGCTCGCGACGGCCCGGCTCCGCTCGCTCGGCAGCACCATCGACCCGAGGCGCGCGATCTCGGAGCTCTCCGGAGGCCAACGTCAGGCGGTCGCCATCGCACGCGTGCTCCGCGACGACGTGCGGCTGGTGGTGCTCGACGAGCCGACGGCGGCGCTCGGCGCTCGCCAGACCGAAGAGGTCCTCAACCTGATCCGCGCCGCCGCGACAGCAGGCTGCGGGGTGCTGCTCGTCACCCACGACATCGAGGACGTCTTCGAGGTCGGGGACTCGGTCGTAGTGCTCGGCCGCGGCCGGGTCGTGACGCAGCGCCCGGTGGCGGCGATGGATCGGCTCGAGCTCGTCCGCGCGATGTCCGGGCGCGAGTAGCCGGGTCGTTACGCCGCGCGCTGCGAGGACTCGCGGATCACCAGGGACGGCTGCATCGTGATGCGCTGAGTCGGCCGGTTGGGTTCTTCGAGCCGGTCGAGCATCAGGCGCATCGCCGCTTTGCCCACCTCGCGGGCGGGTTGTGCGACGCTCGTGATGCTCGGCTTCCACGATCCCGACCAGGGCTCGTCGTCGTACCCCGCGAGCAACAGGTCGTGGGGAATCCGGACGTTGCCGTCGGCGAGCTCCTGCAACGCGCCGAGCGTCATCTGGTTGTTGCACACCAGGAGCGCGTCGGGCCGGGTGCTGGTCAGGATGTCCCGAAGTGCGGCGCGCGCGCCGGCGGAGCGGAAGTCGGCGTGACGGAAGGTGATGTCCCGCCTGGGAATCCCTCGATCGCTCGCGGCGGCCAGGAAACCGGCCAGTCGTTCCTCGGCGGTCGACACCTTCTCGGGTCCGGTGATGCAGGCGAGGGTACGAGCGCCGCCGTCGAGCAGATGCTCGGTGGCTTCACGCGCCCCCTGCTTGTTGTCGACGAGCACCACGTCGGCCTTGATCCCCGCAACCTCACGGTCGATGAGGACGAGCGGCGGCAGCGCCTTGCCCGGACGGACCAGCTCCTCGGGAGCGGCCGACATCGCCGAAGCGAGGATCACCCCGTCGACTCGCTGGTCTTCGACGAGGCGCAGGTAGCGCATCTCCGCATCGGGCTGGTCGTCGGAGTTGCACAGGACCGCGAGCAGGCCGGCGGCGCGCGCGACGTCTTCGATTCCGCGCACTACCGAGGTGAAGAACGGGTTCTCGACGTCGGGTACGACGACCGCGACGATGCTGGTGCGTTGCGTGCGCATGCTGCGAGCGACGTGGCTGGGCCGGTAGTCCAGCTCGGCGATCGCGGCGCGGACCCTGGCCGCCATCTCGGCGTTGACCGCGGCGTTGTCGTTGAGCACGCGCGACACGGTCGCCACCGACACGCCGGCTTGCGCCGCGACGTCGTGAATGGTCGCCACATCCGTATCGTAATCGATTTCTCAGCGTGCTTCGGCGTTCTGGCGCAGCGTTTCGTCGCAGACCGCGAGCCAGTGCTCGACGGCCGGACCCGGCGCGAGCGCGGCCGAGCGGCGCAGCAGGTCGAGCGCGCCGCGCGGGTTGGAACGGCGCAGCTCGATTCGGCCGAGCAGCAGATAGCCCAACGCCAGGAAGGACTCGGAGCCGGCCGCCTGCCAGCTCGGGATGACGTCATCGAGGATCTGCTGGGCCTCGTCGACGCGGCCGGCGTCGATGAGGATGTCCGCGCGGTTGACGGCGTTGGTGACCGCGTCAGCCTCGCGGCCGAGGGTGCGATAGGCGTCCTCGGCCGCTTGGAACTGCTCGGCGGCGGCTTCTGCCGAGCCGGCGAGGTACAACGCCGCGCCCAGCCGGTTGTGCGCGCGGGCCATCGCGGCGAGCTGCCCGGCCTCCTCGTAGCGATCGAGGGCCTCGTGGAAGGTCGACGCCTCCCAGGGTTGGCCGGCGGCGGCGGCGCACAGCGTGAGGATCTCCTGGGCGCGCGCTGCGACGAGCTCGTCGCCGCCGTTCAGCGCCTCCTCGCGGGCGCGGCCGGCCCACCTCGCGGCGGCCGCGATGTCGCCTTGGCGATAGCGGACCTGGGCGTAGGCGTCGGACAGCTCCGCGCGCAAGCGTGGCGCGGCGTCGTCGGCGGTGGTGTCGAGCAGCCGTCTTGCCCGGGTGATCCATCGCAACGCGTCGGGATAGGCCCCGCCCGACTCGCGATGGCGGGCGGTCGCCAGGTGTGCCCTCGCGAGCCGGACCGGGTCGCCGCGCAGCAGCCGGCGTGCCTGCCGCAACGCCTGCTCGCTGTCGGCCAGCTCGGCGAGGTCGGCATGAACCTCCGCCAGCGCGAGCCACACCTCGGCGACGTCCGCGCCGACCAGGTCGAGATGCGTCGCCGCGACGAGAGCACGGCGATAACAGTCGATCGCCTGCTGGAGTGCCGCACTCTCGCGGGCGAGCGCGGCGGCGCGGCAGGAGTGGCGCCATGCCGGCTCGAAGTCGTCACCGAGCAGGTAGTGGATCGACAGCGTGGTGGCGACCTCGTCGATCCTTCCCTCGCTGCGCTGTTCGATCGTCCGGCCGACCCGCGCGTGCAGCGCCGTACGGATCCGGTAGGGCAGACCTTCGTAGGCCGCCAGCCGGACCAGGCCGTGCACGAAACGCACCTGGGAGCGGTCCTCGACCGCGATGAAGTCGTCGAGTCCTTCCAGTCCGGCGTCGCCGTCGACGACGGCCGCGAGCAGCTCCAGTGACATGCGCTCGCCGACGACTGCGGCGGTACGAAGGAGCCGGCGCTGCTGCGGGGCGAGGCGGTCGATGCGCGCGGCCAGGACGCCTTCGATCGTCTCCGGCAGTGCGTCGAGGTCCTCGCCGGCCGCGACGCTGCCCGCGATCGCCTCGAGAAACAGCGGGTTGCCCGCCGCACGGTCTGCGGCAGCGGCCAGCAGCGCCGCTGGGATCGAGGCGGTTCCTGCGACCTGCGCGAGCAGGCTCGCGGAAGCGACGTCGTCCAGCGGGCCGAGCTCCAGCCGGGTCGTCGCGGGCATTGGTGCGGCAGTCGGCTCGGGCCGGCGGGTGACGACGATCAGCCACGGTCGCACGGACACGTCGCGGACGAGACGGCTCACCAGATCGAGCGTCAGGTCGTCCATGTCGTGGGCGTCGTTGAGCACGAGCATGGTCGGCCGCGTGAGGGTGGCGCCCATCAGCTCGCTGGTCACCGTCTCCAGATGCTCTTTCTGCTCGGTCGGTGTCAGTGCTGTCACTTGCCGGCTGTCGGGGATCGCAGCGTTGGCGACCCGTCCCACCAGCGACATCCAGGGCAGCAGATGAGGCGCGCTGCCGCGGGCGAGCTCGACGAGCACTCCGGCGATCCGTTGGCGGCCGGCGGTCTCGGGGAAGCCCAACGTCCGGCGCAGCAGCCCGTGCATCGGGTGGTAGGCGCTCGCCCGCTGGTAGAGCTCGCCTTCGGCCCACAACACCCGGACGCCACGCGTGCTCGCCTCGGCGGCGAGCGCCGCGGTCAGCCGGGACTTCCCGATGCCGGCCGGTCCCGTGATCTCGACGGCCTGACCCGCGCCATCGCAGGCAGCGTCGAGGAGTCCCCGCAGCGTGGCGAGCTGGTCGTCCCTGCCCAGCAGCGCATCCGGTCGGCCGTCCGCCGAGATTCCGCGAGCGCGCACGTCGCCCACTGAGAGCACGTGAACCGGCTCCGCCTTCCCCTTCAGGTGCATCGGGGCGACCGCGGTCGTCACGAATCGGGTCTTCGAGCGTTCGACCACATCGGGTAGCGCCAGGACCTGACCGGGCTCCGCGGCGCCGGCGAGGCGGGCCGCGAGGTTCACCGCATCGCCGATCACCGAGTACGTCCGCCGATGGGCAGGGCCGTAGTCCCCGGCGAAGACGCGGCCTCTGGTCAGTCCGGCGCGCAGCTGGAGCCGCCCTCCAGGACGGACGATCCGACGTACGGTGCTGAGCATTCGGGTCTCGTCGTCGCCGAGTGATCGAGGTGCCCCGGAGACCAGCAGCATTGCCGCGCCGTTCTCCCGCAGATCCGTCGCCAAGTAGGAGACCTCGGTGTCGGCGGCGGTGCGTTGGGTCAGGTCGACGACGTACCCGATGGCGTCGACTGCGGCCTCGACGCCCTGCGCGCGGATCAGATCGTCCGTGCCGAGCATCTCGATGAATGCGACCGTGACGATGCGATGCTCGTAGTCGCTCTCTGACCCGTGCACGTGCTCGCGCAACGGCGGGCAGACGGCCGTCGCGAGATGCGCGCCGAGCTCTCGAGTGGTCACTGGCACGATCGCTGTCGCCTCGGGGGGCGCGACGAGTGCTGTGAGCCCGTCACGCCCTTCGCCGAGGCACTGCGGCGGAAGGTCTGCTGCGGCAGCCGCCGACAGCAGCACGGTTCCCGCCGCCGCGCGGCTTTCGGTGCTGACGGTGACCGACGCCGACGGACCCGCGATGACGAGCTCTCGGTGGACCGGACCGAGCAGCATGAAGTCGAACTCGCCGGTGTGGATACCGAACGACATCTCGATGCGCGTCGTCCAGTTGCCGATCCGCAGCTTCCCGAGGGTTCGCAGCTCGGCGAGCATCGCCCAGGCTGCCCGCGCGGCGCGTGCTGTGGCCTGATCGCCGTCGAAGAACAGGACCGCGCCGTCGCCGGCGAGCTTGAGCAGGTTGGCGCCGTAGTCGTACGCGGCGGCGAGCACCGGCTCGAAGACCATGTTGAGCAGATCGCCGGTCAGCTCGGCGCCGACCTTTCCCTGCTGGGCGAGGCGTTCGGTGAGTGCGGTCGATCCGACGACGTCGGCGAACACGCAGGTCCCGAAGACCGAACGGTGGGTGACGTCGGGCGTGGTGACGAGCCAGTCGGACACCACTTTCGACACATACGGCGCCAGCCGTCGTTGCAGCTCTGCGTCGCCCTGGGTCATGCCGCGTTCACCGCTAGGTGCCGGAGAATCCGATCTCGACCGCGATGTTGTCGTAGGAGTCCGCGCTGGCGACCAGGCAGTGCAGAGGCGGCTTGGCCGGGTCTTTGCCTTTGAGGTAGGTGTACATCCCGTCGGCGCCGAGCCGCTGCTGGCCCTGAGCACGGAAGCCGAGCTCTTCGAGGACGGCGTGGTTGCGTGCCGGCGCGGAGTAGGTACCCGGGTCGTCGGCATCGGGTGCCATGTAACGACCGGGGATCGCCCGGTCGAGCGGGCATGCCGCCGCAATCTCGCGCAGTGCCGCGGCAGCGGTCAGGTCGCCACGTTCGTTGCCGAGGTAGTAGAACTCGTGCGCGCCGTCGGGCAGGTCGTAGCTCGGGTCACAGATCACGAGCAGCCGGCCGTGCCCGGCTCGGGTGAGAAGCCCGCCGGCATCACGCGAGAAGTTCTTCGACAGGGGCCCGAGCAGCGGTGGCACCTGCGAATCGTATGCGCGCGACTGCCTCGGCGGCCGTCACTGCCAGGTCTGTGTCAGGAAGCCGACGATCTTGGCGCGTAGCTCGTCCGCGGCCGGGGTGACCGCGCGCAGGCACAGGTACCCGTGGACCATGCCCATGCGGTCGTCCGCGACGACCCGGACGGCTGCGGCACGCAGCCGCTCGGCGTACGCCAGACCTTCGTCGCGGAGCGGGTCGAGCTCGCACGTGGCGATGTACGTCGGCGGCAGTCCGGAGAGGTCCGCTGAGCGCAGCGGCGACAGCTCGGGGTGCGAGCGGTCGACACCGGGCGGCGCGTACTGGTCGAAGTACCAGCGCATGTCGGCGGCGGTCAGCCCGAAGCCTTCGCCGCAGCGGCGGTAGGACCCGGTGTCGAGGTCGGAGTCGGTGACCGGATAGGCGAGCGCCTGCGAGGCGATGCGGCGGCCGTCAGCAAGCAGGCGTTGCGAGGTGACGGCGGCGAGGTTGCCACCGGCGCTGTCGCCGGCGACCGAGACGCGGGACGGCTCGATCTCGAGTTGGGCGGCATTGCTGAGCACCCAGGAGGCGGCCGCCGCGCAGTCGTCGACGGCTGCGGGAAACGGGTGCTCCGGGGCACGTCGGTAGTCGACGGAGACGACGACGGCCTGCGCGTCGTACGAGAGCTGCCGGCACAACCCGTCGTGGGTGTCGACGTCGCCGATCACCCAGCCGCCTCCGTGGAAGTACACGATCGCGGGCAGGACGCCGTCCCGTGGTCGGTAGAGCCGGACCGGCACGTCGCCTTCCGGCGTCGGCACGGCGAGGTTCGCCACCGTTGGGAGCATCGTGACCGGCCCCCACCAGGTCGCGAAGGCTTGCGCCATCACCCGCCGCGCGGTCGTTGCGTCGAGTGCGCACAGCGGGGTGGCGTCGGCCCCGGCGTCGAGCCAGGCTCGGATCTCGCGGTCCACGTCTGATCGTTGCACCGGGGTCCCGGATTCGACCACCCGCACGCCTCGCGCCGCCGTCGCGGGGATGGAGGGCGCCCTCGAGAAGCTGGCGGCGCTCGCTACCGCGTGACGCCTGCCTCCCGGTCAGATCGCACTGGCGGCGATCACCCGACGGGCCGCGTCGCCCGCGAGTCTCGCGACGGTGTCGACAGGCTGCCGGCGCAGGTCGGTGTTGAAGACCTCGACCGACAGGGGCGCCTCGGCGGTGGCTTCGCGGAGCAGCGACAACAGCTCCAGCAGCGGGATGACGCCCTCGCCCGGCAACAGTCGTGCGCTGATGGACTCGGTCATCGAGTCGGTCGCCGGCTGGGCCACCGCGTCACTGATCTGGATGGCCCGTACGACGGAGAGGTCCTCGGCGGTCAGGCTGGCGAGTCGGCTGCCGCCGCGGTGGAAATGCCAGGTGTCGAAGGTGACTCCCGCGTTGGCCGCGCCGCAGGCTCGTACGACGCGTGCCGCTGCGGGAAGGTCCCCGACCGTCGACCATGGGACGAACTCGAGCAGCACCCCCACCCCTGCCTCGGCACCGCGCCGGCACAGCGCCGCAAACGCGTCGGTGATCTCGGCCTGCGACCACGGACCGGGAAACGCCACCGCTGCATTGATCCAGCGCGCACCGAGCGCCTCCGCAGTCGTGAGGACGTCCGCGGTGTCGTAGGAGAGCAACCCGCCGTCGGGGGTGGGCGGCATGCCGGGGAGCCAGGTGAGCGCGGGATCGACGGCGTCGACGACGACGCCGCAGTCGGCAAGGCGCAACCGCAGCTCGGCCGGCGACCGATGTGCGGACAGGTACTGCTCCGGGGAGACAGAGATGCTCGTGAAGCCGGCGTCGGCGGCGGCGTCGATGTGCGTCAGCAGCGGCGCGCGAGGCACCGTCCCCCAGCACAGCCCCAGCCCCATCATGCCCAGCAATGTGACATCCCTCGGCCGGTCTGTGCTACCCGTCGACCGTTCGGTCGAACGCTGTCGTCGGGGCGCGGCCGAACGGCCCGGCCATATCTGACGACCCGTCAGATATTCTCGCGCGCATGCCAGGGATGCTCGAAGACAAAGTCATCGCGATCACCGGCGCGGGCCGCGGAATCGGCCGCGCGATCGCGCTGGCGTGCGCCGCCGAGGGTGCGAAAGTCGTCGTCAACGACTACGGCGTGGCGATGGACGGCGCCGAGCCGTCGAGTGAGGTCGCGGCAGCGGTCGTGGCCGAGATCGAGGCGTCAGGCGGCGAGGCCATCGCGCTGGCCGACGACATCTCCACGATGGCGGCCGGCGAGCGACTCGTGACGGCGGCGGTCGACAAGTGGGGGCACATCGACGGCGTGGTCACAGTGGCCGGCATCCTGCGCGAGCGGATGCTGTTCAACATGTCCGAAGACGAGTGGGACGGTGTCATCGACACCCACCTGAAGGGCACGTTCACCGTCTTTCGCGCCGCCGCCGCGGTGATGCGCAAGCAGGAGACCGGCGGCTCGATGGTCGCGTTCACCTCCGGTGTCGGGATGTGGGGGAGCGTCGCGCAGGCCAACTACGCGGCCGCGAAGGGTGGGATCGTGGCGCTGATGCGAAGCGCGGCGCTCGGGCTCTCCCGGTACAACATCAACGCCAACGCGGTCGCGCCCGTCGCCAGCACCCGGATGCAGGCCAACGTGCCGGGCGGCACGGCGGAGACCGGCGAGCCCGAGGACGTCGCGCCGATGGTGGTGTACCTGCTCTCCGACGCGGCCCGCGAGATCACCGGTCAGACCTACACCGTCGTCGGTGGGCGAATCGCGTTGTGGAGCCAGCCCCGTGAGATCAAGGAGATCACGAAGGACGGCCGCTGGACACCGCAGGAGCTCGCCGAGCGCATCCCGGCCGAGGTCGGGTTCGACCGGCTGCCGATGCTCGACTACATGGACATGATGAAGAAGCGTGCGGCAGAGGCGGGCGCGTCCGAAGGATGAGCCCTTCCGCGCCGCGTTATCTCGAGGGCCACAACCTGCTCGCGGGCAAGCGCGTCCTCGTCACTGCCGCCGCCGGGACCGGCATCGGCTTCGCGACCGCGAAGCGATGTGCCGAAGAAGGCGCACTCGTCGCGATCAGCGACCGGCACGAGCGACGCCTCGCCGAGTCCGCCGAGCGGCTCGCCGATGTGATGGGTGCCGAGCCGGTCGCCGTCCCGTGCGACGTGACCGTCGAAGAAGACGTGCAGCGGATGTTCGACGCCGTCGGCGACCTCGACGTCCTCGTGAACAACGCCGGCCTCGGCGGCACCGTGGAGCTCGCCGAGATGACCGACGAGCAGTGGACGAAGGTGCTCGACGTCACGCTCAACGGGACGATGAGATGCACCCGCGAGGCGTTGAAGCGGATGCGCAGCCGTGGCGCGGGCGGCGCCATCGTCAACAACGCGAGCGTGATCGGTTGGCGCGCCCAAGCCGGCCAGGCGCACTATGCGGCCGCGAAGGCGGGGGTCATGGCGCTCACCAGAACGGCCGCGGTCGAGGCCGCAGCCTTCGGAGTGCGGGTCAACGCGGTGGCCCCGTCGCTGGCGATGCACGAGAACCTTGCGAAGGTCACGACGGACGAGCTGCTGGCCGAGCTCACCTCCCGCGAAGCGTTCGGTCGCGCGGCCGAACCATGGGAGATCGCGAACATCATCGTCTTCCTGGCCAGCGACTACGCGTCCTACCTCACCGGCGAGGTGATCTCGGCCAGTAGCCAGCACCCCTGAGGTCGACCCGCCCTAGAGGCGGCCGTCGGCGCCCGGCGGCTGAGGCGGGATCACCGGTGCCGGAGCGGGTGTCGCTGCCGGCGGGGAGAAGGCCTCGGGCGGCGGTGCCGGGGGACGCGCCGGCGGCGGTGTGCTCGCCGAATGGTCCTCGGGGTAGTACGCCGTGACGGTGGCTTGCCGGGCGGGCACTCCGGTGACCGTCGGCGGCGTACCGCGCAGCCGCCGGTCGCGCTGGCGCGGCAGCACCCATTGCCAGTAGACGATCGCGAGGATGCCCACCACGCAGACGATGACGACTGCCAGGCCGATGTCCTGGTTGGTGTTGCTGCCCTTGCCGTCGTCGAGGTTGCCGCCGCCGGTCGGGTAGGTCACGGTCCAGGTGCCGTCGGGGTTCTCGGTGCACAGCGGGAGCGCGCCGTCCTGCTGCACGAAGCACTGCGGCGGCGGGCTGATCTGGGGCGCGGGTGTGGTGGCCGCAGCGGCGACGCCCGCGGCGCCGAAGCTCGCGAGCAGTGTGATGCCGCCGGCCACGAGGAAGCGTCCGGTCAGCCGTGCACGTCCCATCAGCTGCCGGGTCTGACGACCCGTCAGCCGTCCACGTCCCCGCCCACCGCCCATTGGCTGCCGGGTCTGACGACCCGTCAGATAATCTGCGCGGCGTGACTGAAGAGCGTTCATACCGCCTCTACATCGGCGGCGAATGGGTCGAGCCTGAGCGCGGCTTTTACGACGTGATCAACCCTGCGACGGAGCAGGTCGTGGGCCGAGCGCCCGAAGCCAGCCGCCAGCAGGTGTACGACGCCGCCGCGGCGGCCAAGGCGGCGCTGCCCGCATGGTCGGCAACGTCTCCGGCGGAGCGCGCCGAGATCCTGAATCGGGTGGTCGAGGTGATCGGCAAGCACGCCGACGAGTACGCCGCGATCGCGCAGGCCGAGACCGGGGCGACCTCGGCGACAGTGAAGTCGTTGCAGGTCAACGTGGCGATGCAACGCTTCCGCCGCTATGCGCAGGGCGCGCTCGAGTCGAACCAGATCCCGCTGCCGCCGACGGTCAGCGAGAGCACCCCGTTGTCGAAGGGCGGGCTCACCGGCGCGCTCGTCATCCGCCAGCCGGTGGGCGTCGTCACCTGCATCACGTCGTACAACAACCCGTGGGCGAATCCGTCCGGCAAGATCGCGCCGGCTCTCGCCATGGGCAACACCCTCGTCGTGAAGCCCGCGCCGCAGGATCCGCTGTCCGTCGTACTCATGACCGAGGCGCTGGAGGAGGCCGGGCTGCCCGCCGGCGTCGTCAACCTGGTCAACGGCCAGTCGATCGAGGTCGGTGAGGCCAGCGTCGACTCACCTGACGTCGACATGGTCTCCTTCACCGGCAGCACCAACGTCGGGCGTGCGATCGGCGCCGCGGCGGGCGGGCAGATGAAGCGCGTTCTGATGGAGCTGGGCGGCAAGGGCGCGGCGATCGTGTTCGCCGACGCCAACCTGCAGGCCGCGATCGGAGCGATCGGCACGACTTTCTCCTTCTACTCGGGACAGATCTGCACCGCCCCGACCCGGGTGTACGCCGAGCGCTCCGTCTACGACCAGGTCGTCGAGGGCCTGAAGGCCTACGCGACCGCAATCAAGGTCGGCGACCCGACGGCCGCCGACACCGTCGTCGGCCCTGTCATCTCAGCGGCGCATCGCGATCGGATCGAGGCCTACATCGAGAAGGGCAAGGCCGAAGGCGCGACATTGCTGGCCGGCGGCGAGCGGCCGGACCTCGACACCGGCTTCTACGTGGCGCCGACGCTGTTCGCCGACTGCCGCAACGACATGACGATCGTGCGCGAGGAGATCTTCGGACCGGTCGTTGCTGTCCTACCCTTCGAGACCGAAGAAGAGGCGATCGCCCTCGCGAACGACTCGGACTTCGGGCTCATCAACTACGTGTGGACCGCCGACCTCGCACGCGGCTATCGGGTCGCCCGTCAGCTGCAGGCCGGCACGGTCGACCTCAACACGGTCACGCAGCAGATGGAGGCGCCTTTCGGCGGCTTCAAGCAGAGCGGTGTGGGGCGCGACCGCGGCTCGTTCGGGCTGCACGCGTACAGCGAGATGCAAGCGATCGTCTGGCCCGGCTGACAGCGAGGAGCGAACTCATGCGCGGCGTCGTATACGACGGCAAAGACTACCAGGTCGTCGACGATCTGTCGGTGAAGGATCCCGGTCCCGGTGAGGTCGTGGTGCGGATCTCCGCGGCGGGTCTGTGTCACAGCGACCTCTCGGTCATCAGCGGCACGATTCCGTTCCCCACTCCCGTCGTGCTCGGCCATGAGGGTGCTGGGGTCGTGGAGGCGGTCGGCTCCGAGGTGAAGACGGTCAAGGAAGGCGACCACGTCGTCCTGTCGACCCTCGGCAACTGCGGCGCCTGCCAGTACTGCGACGCCGGCAAGCCCACGATGTGCCGTTCCACGTTCGGCGAGCGGCCGCAACCGTTCACGTGGCGCGGTGAGCCGGCGTACGCGTTTGCCAACGCGTCGGTGTTCTCCGAGCGCACCGTCGTCAAGGCCAACCAGTGCGTGCCGATCCCCACGGACGTCCCGCTCGAGGCGGCATCCCTCGTCGGCTGCGGCGTGCTCACCGGGGTTGGCGCGGTGCTGCAACGGGCGCGTGTCCCGGAGGGGGCAAGTGCGCTCGTGATCGGCGTCGGCGGCATCGGCCTCAACGTGATCCAGGGCCTCGCGCTCGCCGGTGCCTCGACGATCATCGCGGTCGACACGAACCCGTTGAAGGCCGAGATCGCGAAGACGTTCGGCGCGACGCACTTCGTGGACAGCGTCGAGGCGGTCAAGGACGTCGCAAAGACCGGTGTCGACTTCGCCTTCGAATGCGTCGGTCACGTCAAGCTGATTCGCGCCGCCATCGAGGCCCTGGACTGGGGCGGTACGGCGGTCATGCTCGGCGTACCGGGCTTTGCCGACGAGGCGTCGTTCAACGTCTCCTCGATGTATCTCGACAAGGGGGTCCTCGGCTGTCGCTACGGCTCGTCGCAGCCGCAGCGCGACATCCGCCGTTACGTCGAGCTCTACCAGCAGGGTCGGCTCAAGCTCGACGAGCTGGTGTCGGCGAAGTACCCGCTCGCCGACATGGCCAAGGCGGTGCACGCGATGGAGTCAGGCGAGCTGGCGGCTCGCGGCGTACTGCAGATCGCCTAGCGTTCCGGCCTCGGCGATGCCTCTCGACGTCGCGGCGCTCGTGGCTCCGGCGCGCACCGCGGTCGTGACCAGTGAGTGCCAGAACAGCGTGTTGGGCGTCGACGCGCTGCTGCCCGATCTGGCGGCTGCTGCCGCGTCGACCGTGATCCCCAACGGGGCCCGGGTGTGCGCGGCGGCGCGCGAGGCTGGCGTGGCGGTCGTGCACTGCGTGGCCGGTCGGCGTACCGACGACCTGGGCTCCAACCGCAACGCCCGGTTGTTTTCGGCGTTGCTCGGCCGATCGGTGTCCAACGTCCTCGGCACGCGCGCCACGGAGGTCATCGACGAGTTCGGCGTCGTCGACAGCGACCTGGTGCTGTCGCGGATGCACGGGCTCAACCCGATGTCGGGTACCGATCTGGAGCCGGTTCTGCGCAATCTCGGTGTGAGCACGGTCGTGGTCGTCGGTGTCTCGGTCAACGTCGCCATCACGAACCTGGTGATGGAGGCGGTCAACCGGGGCTTTCAAGCGGTGGTCGTGCGCGACGCCGTCGCCGGCGTACCGCCGTCGTACGCCGATGCCGTGATCGACAACACGCTGTCCTACCTCGCGACGGTCCTCACCACGCAGGAGCTGCTGGCCCATTGGGCGTGATCATGACGTGATCGGCGGACACACCCGGTTCCCCAACGCCATGATCACGCGGGAGTCAGGCCAGCCAGTCGAGGATTCGTTTGTTGATCTCGGTCGGGTTCTCGAGGTGCAGGAAGTGGCCGACCCCTTCGACGATGTCGACGCGTGATTCCTCGGAGAGGTTCTGCTCTGTCCCGGCCACGCCCTCGACGCCGAAGGCGCCGTCCTCGGTGCCGTGCAGATACAGCGTCGGCTGGGTGGGCGTGCCGTCACCACCCCCGACGGTGAACATCGCGCGGTAGTAGCCGATCGCTGCGGCGAGGTTCGCCGGCGCCCACAGCGCGTCCTTCACGTGCGGCAGGTCGGCGGAGCCGTCGTACGACGGAGACCAGTCGGCCCACAGCTTCTCGATGAAGACCAGGTCATCGGCACCCACCACGATGTCGGCGAGCGGGGTCTGGAACAGCATGATGTAGAAGCTGCGCTTGAGCTGCTCGTAGCGGAAGAACGCGTTCGTCGCGACGCCGGGTGGCGGCACCGCCAGGGTGACCAGCCGCCGCCAGTTCCCGGGCTGGTTCGCGGCCGCGTTGTACGTCGCGAGGGCACCCCAGTCGTGACCGATCAGTACGGCGTCACTGTCACCGCCGAGCGCGTCGTGCAGCGCGTTCGCATCCGAGGCCAGCGCGACGGCCGAGTAGTCACCGTCGCTCGGCACCATCGTCGGCGCGTACCCGCGAGTCCATGGCGCGACGGCTCGGTAACCCGCCGCGGCCAGCTCGGGCAGCAGGTGCCTCCAGGTGTGCGCGGAGTCGGGAAACCCGTGCAAGCACAAGGCGAGCGGCCCGGTGTCGCCACACGTCAGCGCGCCGAAGGTCAGTCCGTTGGCGTCGACCGTCGTCTGCTCGATGTCCATCGCCACTCCGTTTCTGACGGGCTTTCAGATGCACGTTACGGTAGCGACGTGGATCTTCGTTTCACGGCCGACGACGAGGCCTTCCGCCTCGAGGTCCGCGACTGGCTGAAGCAGCATCTCGTCGGCGAGTTCGCCGAGCTCGGCGACGCCGGTGGGCCGGGCCGCGAGCATGAGGGTGTCGAGACCCGCCGCGCGTGGGAGCGGGTGCTCGGCGAGGCCGACTGGTCGTGCATCGGCTGGCCAGAGCCCTACGGTCGGGGTGCGAGCCTGATCCAGCAGGTGATCTTCGCCGAGGAGTACGCCGCCGCAGGCGCCCCTCACCGGATCAACCACTTCGGTGAGAACCTACTCGGACCGACGCTGCTCGAGTGCGGGAGCGAGGAGCAGAAGCGGCGGTTCCTGCCGCCCATCAAGGTCGGCGACGAGCTGTGGTGCCAGGGCTACTCCGAACCCGGCGCCGGCTCCGACCTCGCCGGTGTCAAGACCAGGGCCGTGAAGGACGGCGACGAGTGGGTCATCACGGGCCAGAAGGTATGGACGTCGCTGGCGCACATCGCCGACTGGTGTTTCGTCGTCGCGCGCACCGATCCGGACTCTTCGCGGCACGCGGGCCTGTCGTACCTGCTGGTGCCGATGCACCAGGACGGCATCGAGATCCGGCCGATCGTGCAGATGACCGGCACGGCGGAGTTCAACGAGGTCTTCTTCGAAGGTGCGCGCACGTCGGCTGACAACGTGGTCGGCGAGGTGGGCGACGGCTGGCGCGTCGCCATGGCAACCCTCGGCTACGAGCGCGGCGTCGCGACCCTCGCCCAGCAGATCGGGTTCGCCCACGAGCTCGACCAGGTCATCGCACTCGCCCGGCGTACCGGCGCCGCCGACGACCCCGTGATCCGCGACCGGCTGACGCAGGCGTGGATCGAGCTTCGCGTGATGCGCTACACGGCGTTGCGCACGCTGGCCGTCGACGTCCCGGGTGCCGAGGCGTCGATCTCGAAGCTGCTGTGGGCGCCTTGGCACCAGCGCCTCGGCGAGCTCGCGATGGCGGTGCGCGGTGAGGCGGCCCTCGATCTCGACATCGACACCGACGAGCTCGACGGCCTCCAGCGGCTGTTCCTGTTCAGCCGGGCGGACACGATCTACGGCGGGTCGAACGAGATCCAGCGCGACATCATCGCCCGCCGGATGCTGGGGCTCCCTCGCGGATAGGGAGTTCTCCTGATTCGCCCGGCGCGGGCGAGTCTGAATACTGACCGCATGACGACGTTCATCACGCGGCTGGACACCACCGGGGCAGGCCCGCGGCTCGCGGTCAAGGACATCATTGACGTCGCGGGCGTGCCGACGACGGCAGGCTGCCGAGCGCTGGAGCGCATCGCGAAGCCCGCAGCGGAGGACGCGGCGTGCCTCGCGGGGGCGCGGGCGGCCGGCGCCCGGATCGTCGGCAAGGCCAACACCCACGAGCTCGCTGCGCTCGCCTTCGGGACGAACCCGTGGTTCGGTACGCCGGCGAACCCGTTCGACCCCGCCCTCATCCCCGGTGGCTCCTCGAGCGGCTCCGCGGTCGCGGTCGCCACGGGTGAGGCCGACGTCGCGCTCGGCTCGGACACCGGCGGATCGGTCCGCATCCCGTCCGCCTGCTGCGGCACGACAGGTCTGAAGACGACGTACGGGCGAGTGTCGCTCGACGGGGTCTGGCCGCTTGCGCCGAGCTTCGACACGATCGGTCCGATGGCGCGCGACGTGGCCGGAGTCGTTGCCGGCATGCGCCTTCTCGAGCCCGGCTTCGAGGCCGCAGCCACGCCGGCCACCTCGATCGGCCGGATCCGCACGGACAGCGACCCACTGATCGAGGCCGCGGTCGATGAGGCGCTGCGCGCGGCCGGCTTCGAGATCACCGAGCTCGGGTGGCACGACCTGGCCCAGGCAAACGAGCTGTGGACCTCGATCTACCTGCAGGAGATGTGGGAGTCCGACCACGAGCTGCTGGAAAGCGATCCCGAGGGGATCGGCGAAGACGTCGCGGGCCTGATCGCGATGGGTTCCGGGTCGGGAGGCGAGTCGGCGGACTCGCGAACGAAGCTGGCGGACTGGCGCAGGTCGTTCGCCGAGATCTTCGAGCGGGTGCAGCTGCTCGCCCTGCCGACGATGCCGATCTTCCCGCCGCGGATCGACGCGATCACGCCCGCCACGTTGCTGCCGCTGACGATCGACGTCACCAGGTACGCGACCGTCTTCAACGCCGCTGGCACGCCGTGCACCGCACAGCCGGTGCCGGTGCCGGCGGCCGGCTCGAGGTTGCCCGCCAGCCTCCAGCTGGTCGGGCCGCACGGCGCGGAGCCGCTGCTGCTCGCGACGGCGCAGCGCGTGGAGTCGGCGCTCTAAGCGAGGTAGTCGGCGAGCCAGGCGCCGAGCTCGCGCGCGCTCACGTCGATTCGCTCCGGCCAGTCCAGCGCGGTGGCGTCCGCGTTGTCGCTGACGTGCTTGACCAGCACGCTTCGCACCCGCGCCTGCCGGCACGCCCAGGCGACGGCGAAACCTTCCATGTCGACCAGCGACGCCCGAGTCGCGAGGGCGGCTCGGGTCACCGTGTCGGCGACGAACGCGTCGCCCGTCGCCAGCACGACGTCGGACTGGTCGGACAGCACGATCTCGTCTTCCACCCGCACCCCCATCTCGGCGAGGAGGTTGGCTGCGATGTCGTGGTTGATCACGCGGCCGGGGATCTGCAGCCCGGACACGCCGTCGCGGAGGGCTCCCGCCGTACCGACGTTGATCACTTCGAAGCCCGGCTCCAGTGGCGTGGCGGCGCCGAGCCAACCGGCGACCGCGGAGGCCGCTGCGACTTTGCCGAGCCCGGTGACCAGCAGGGGCAGGTCGTCCGGCACGTAGCGCGCTTCCTCGCGCGTTGCCGCGACGACCAGCACGTCGGATCGGCCCATCGGGTCAACCTAGACCTAGAAGAGCTGCTCCATGAGCCAGTCGCGGCGCGCGGCGAGGACCTCTTCGGATGCCTGCGCCGACGCCGGACCGGGAACCGCCTTGCGGACCTGACCGTGCACCACAGCCGGCGTCAGCTTCTGCCGTGACGCGAGCTTGCGCACTAGGTCGTTGATCTCGCTACGCAGCCCGGCGATCGACTGCCACGAAGTGTCGCGCGGCACGCCGAACAGCTCGTCCTGCGTCGCGCGCCGCCGATGCGCCTCGTCGCGGCGCGCCAACAACGCGGCGGTCTGCTCAGCGCTCAGCAGGCCGGGCAGCCCGATGAAGTCCTGGTCCTCGTCGTTGTGAACGACCTGGGTCGCGAGGACCGCGCGCCCTCCCTCGACCACGTGCGCGAACTCGGCGTCGGAGTCCAGTGCCTCCCACGAGTCGGGAGTCGCGATGCGGTCCTCGTCGGCGACCAACGGGTCGAGGTCGTGAGCGTCACCGTCGCTGGTGCGCGGTGGCATCACGCTGTTGCGCGCCACTTCCATCTCTGCCGCCAGCGCCAGCAGCGGCCGCACCGCGGGCAAGAACACCGTCGCCGCCTCACCCGGGCGCCGCGACCGTACGACGCGACCCACGGCCTGGGCGAAGAACAGCGGCGTCCGGTAGCTGGTCATCCATGCCAGACAGGCGGCGCGGGGAATGTCGACGCCTTCGCTGATCATGCGGACACACACCGCGAAGCGGTCGTCGGAAGCGGTGAAGCGTTCCAGGCGTTCGCTCGCCTTCGGGTCTCCGGAGACGATCAGCGCCGGCTTGTGGCCGGTGATCCGAGCGACGATGTCGGCGTAGGCCTTCGCGTCGTCCTGGTCGCTGGCGAGCACGATTGCGGCGGCGTCAGGCATGGTCGTCGCGCGCAGGTGGGTGAGCCGCTCGTCCATGGCCGCGATCACGTGAGGAACCCACTTGCCGCCCGGGTTGAGCGCGGTCTTCCACGCCCGCGCCTCGACGCTTTGCGTCGACGTCTCGGACAGTGACGCCGCGATCACGTCGCCGGCCGAGTTCTTCCAGCGGGAGACGCCGGTGTAGGCCGCGAAAACGACCGGACGGACCACGCCGTCGCGCAACGCCTCGGCGTAGCCGTAGGTGTAGTCGGCGATGCTGCACAGCGCCCCGTCGCTGTCCGTCTCGTAACGGACGAACGGGATCCGTTCGTCGGCTCTGGTCCGAAACGGCGTGCCGGTCAGCGCGAGCCGGCGGGTGGCGGTGTCGAACGCCAGCATCGTGGCCTCGCCCCACGACAGCCCGTCGCCAGCGTGATGGATCTCGTCGAGAACGACCAGTGTCCGCTTCGCGCGGGTGCGGGCTTCGTGAATCGCCGGGCGGGCTGCCACCTGCGCGTACGTCGTCACGTAGCCGTGCATGTCGACGCGCACGGGGCCGGCGTCGTTGGCGAGCGTCGGATCCAGGCGCAGACCGAGCCGGTCCGCGGCGTGTGCCCACTGCGTGCGCAGGTGGTCGGTGGGAGCGACGACGATCACCCGATCGATCGCCCGTCGGCTCATCAGGTCACTCGCCATGGTCAGCGCGAATGTGGTCTTGCCGGCGCCGGGCGTGGCGGTGACCAGGAAGTCAGTCGGCGCACCCTCGCGGTAGCGCGCGAGTGCTTCGGCCTGCCAGGCGCGCAGCCGCGCCCGCGGCCGGTCGATGTCCATCGTCCGGTCTGCCATCGGCCCGGGTCAGCCGAAGGTGTCGTAACCGGAAGGCGGGCTCTGGCAGGTCACCGGCGCGCCGGTGCCCGCCCGCTTGACCACGGCACCGTCGACCGATGCCGGCCACGGGCCCTTGTCGCCGGGTGCTACCGGCTGTTTCGTGAGCAGATACGGCCCGTTCCAGGTAGAGCCGGTGTCGCTGTCGTTGAAGGTGAAGACCGCGAACCCTTCACCGCGAGCTTCCGCCGACGCGATGAAGTTGTTGAGGTAGAGACCGTGCTGGTAGAGCTTGATCGGCGCCTCGACGGTCCGCCCGAACGACCGGCGGGCCGCTTCGTACACCTGCTCGCCCTCCGGGAAGCCGACCTCGTCGTACACGACCGGTTGCGCGAGCCGTGCGTGGGTGTACAGGTCGGAGTCGAACGTCGCGAGCCGCGGCGCGATGGTGCCGCACAGCTCGGGTGAGGAGTTGACGCAGACGGCGGTCGTCTTCTGCTTCGCGGTCTTGTCCGCCGGCGTACGGTCCTGGCAGTCGTAGGGGTGGAGCACGTCGACGAGGTCGTTCGCCGTCGCCATGTCGGCGGGCAGCGACGCGTAGGTCTCGGGCTGCGCGGCCCAGCCGTTGGCGTCGAGGAACACCAGGCTCGCCGGCGCCGCCTTGTGGATCACCTGGAACAACCGGTCCATGCCGACGTCGGCATAGGTGATGTCGGCTTTCATCGTCAGGCTCTTCGCCCAGCCCGCGTCGAGGTCGCTCTGGCTGCACGTCGACGTCACCGGCTCGGCAGTGGACGCGCCCGTCGCGCAGACCTCAGGCTCGTTCCACGGCGAGAAGCCGACGAGCGGGTTGTCCGCGAACTCTTTCGCGATCGCCTGCCAGAACGTCACGGCGTCCTGCCCCGGCATCGGCGCGAGGCCGCTCGTGTTGGGGCCGCCGCTGAGCTTGCACGATGGGTTCGAGGTGTAGAGCAGCACTTCGACGTACATTCCCGCCGAGGTCAGCGCCTTGATGCTGTTCGTGACGTCATCGCGATAGCCGGGCGCCGGGTAGCTGCCGGCGTAGTCCTCGTGGCAGGTCTGGTCGTAGATGTCCGACGACAACGCGAGCCGCACGAAGTTGACGCCCCACGCCTTGAGCGTGTTGATCGCGCCGGTGTCCGGGAAGCCGTGGACGTTGTACGACGGCTGACCCTTCAGCCATCCCGGACCGTCGAACATCACCCCTTGGAACAGGACCGGCACGCCGCCCTGCCCCTTATCGAGGATCTTGCGACCTGACACCGCGAGCGGGCCGACCAGGCGCCCGACGCAGTACCCGTGTGACATCCGCCGGCACGCCTCGGCGCGACCCTTGGCCCTGGCGGCGGTCGAGCCCATTGCGGGTGTCAGCACGATCAGCAGCGCGCCGAGCAGGACGAGCACACCCAGTCGGCGAGTGGCCGGACGCTGGAGCAGGGTCGGCGAGACAATCACTCCGTCAAACCTAGGCCAGGAACTCCGTGACGTGGCATGCGAAGCCGAGTCAGCGGCGACCGTGCGCACGGCCGCGAATCAGCGGGCTCCTGCCCCTGTCCGCGTCGGAGTGGTCGGTCACATGCGCCGTCTGGCGTTACCCGTGTTAGCCCGTTTGCCTGCCGGACCATCGTTGTCTGGCCTCGCTCCCCCTGGTACTACGTAGCCACTTCCTTCGTGCACGCAATCACAACGAAGGGCGCGCGCAGGGTCCGGAACGCTTGGGGGATCGCATGAACGCTACGCAGATTCGAACCGCCTTTCGCCCGCAGCACAGCTTGGTTCGGGGCGCGACGGTCGTGGTTGCGGTCTCGGCCGTGGTCGGCGCGTCGTTCGTTGTTGCGGCTACGCCTGCCGACGCCGCCGGTAGCGGTATCGCAGCCGCAAGCGCGGCGCCGAGGGCGCAACGTGAGCAGCGGTCGGGCACACGAGTGCCCGATCTCACACAGCCTCGCGGGACAGCGCGTCCAGCAGACAGCGTTCCGCCTCCTCCGTCCTCGATCACCTTGACCTCTGATCGCGCCGAGGTGACGTCGATATCCTCGGCGACGTTGACGGCGACGGCCTCATCGACGTTGAACAACACGCCGTACGAGATCGCGATCGTCGACGTCACCACCGGGGTACGTCTTGGGTTCTGTGACACCGACCACACGCCGTGCGCGGATAACTACACCGCCTATGTCGCTCAGGTGGGCTGGACGGCGACGGCACAGACGTATCGGGCCGAGATTACTCTTAACGGCAGCGCGGTGGTCACTGGTAACACCGTGACCATCTCGCCTGAGCCATGGGCGGTCACTCTCACGAGTTCGACCGAGCAGCTGACGACCGGGCAGCAGGCGACGCTGACAGCAACGGCGAATCAGCCGATTACGAACACCCCGTACTTCATCGCGATCTACGACACGACCACGGGCGATCGCGTCGGCTACTGCGACGGCGACCACACGCCGTGCAATGTCACCGCCACGATAGAGACGGCGATCGTGGACTGGACCGACGACCCCGAGGTATACGTCGCAGATGTCAGTCCCCAAGGTGTGTCACCAACCTCGGCTGGCGTGGTCGCGACCAGTGATCCGGTGACGATCTCCCCTCTGGGTGGGTGGTCGATCACGCTCACCGCCTCTACCGCATCATTGACTGGCGGTCAGCAGGCGACCCTGACCGCGGTCTCAAGCCAGACAATCGACGGGACCCCGTCTTACTTCATCGCGATTTACGACACCACCACCGGCGATCGCGTGGGCTACTGCGATGGCGACCACACGCCGTGTACCGTCGATGACACAACTGCGACCACCAGCGTGGGCTGGTCGGATGCGCCTCAAACCTACGTAGCAGACGTCAGCCCGCACGGCGACCCGCCGACGGCGAGTGATGTCGTGGCCATCAGCGACCCCGTCATCATCAGTCCGGCGGCTTGGTCCGTCACACTGACGACGACTGCCGCAGCGGTGGGCAGCGGGCAGACGGCTGTGTTGACAGCGACGGCGAATCAGACGATCGACGACACCCCCTATTTCATCGCGATTTACGACACCACCACCGGCGATCGCGTCGGCTACTGCGACGGCGACCACACTCCGTGCACCACCGTCCATGACATCGCGACGATCGCCGATGTGGGCTGGTCGGCGACACCCCAGACGTACGTCGCGGATGTCAGTCCCAACGGTGCGCCCCCGACCTCACACACGGTGGTCGCTGTCAGCAATCCGATCACCATCAGCCCGACGCCATGGACGGTCAGGCTTTATGTGCACCCTCAGGGCGTTGGAAAGGCGACACTGACGGCGGTCGCCGATCAAGACGTCGACTTCACTCCGTACTGGATCGTGATCTACCGGACCAACGGCGAGACAACTGCCGCAGTCTGTGGCAGTGGCTCGATCTGCACCGCACAGGTTGAGGGCAGCAGCCAGCCGTACGTAGCGGAGGTCAAGGCAACTCCCGCACAGTTCTCCGCGCCATTCGTGGCGCGCTCCGGGGTCGTGTGGGCGCCATCCGACGGCCCATCGGGAGGTTGCGGTTGCCCGGACGGCGATCCGGTCTATCCGAGTACCGGCCAGATGCTGCTGACCCAGGCCGATGAGACGATCGGCGGTCGAGGGCCGCAGCTGGATCTCGACCGCACGTATGACAGCTTCGACTCGGAGCTTCCCAGTCCGTTCGGGTACGGCTGGACGAGCAATTTCGGGCTGACTCTGTCAGTGGACCCGGTCGCGACCGGGAGCTCGTTGGACACGGCGAGCATCGTCGATCTGGGGGAGACCAACGGTGGCATCGTTCCCTTCACCCGCAACGCGGACGGCACGTACACCGCACCGGAACCGATCCTCGGCACGCTTGCGCAAGGCGCAGACGGATCGTTCACCTACATCCAGCAGGCACAGACGATCTACACCTTCGATGACGCCGGGACACTCGTCGAGATGAGCGATCTCAACGGCAACACTCTGACGCTGCACCACACGAATGGCGAGCTTGCCACGATCACCGACTCCAACGGCCGAGCCATCAGGCTCGCCTACAACGACTCCGGAGAAGTTACGCAGCTGACCGATCCAGCCGGCCGCGTCACCACCTACACATATGACGGCGACGGGAACCTCACCTCCGTGACCGACCCGTCGGGCGCCACGAACGAGTACACCTACGATTCCGACCACAAGCTCCTGACCCACACCGATCCCGACGGCAACGTCGCAACCAACACCTACGACGACGCCGGCCGAGTCATCGGCCAAACCGACCGTGCCGGACGCCGCTACGCCTTCGGCTACAACGGCGACAACACCGTCACGGTGACCGATCCTGACGGGAACCAGAGTCTGGAGACCTACAGCAACAACGAGCTCATCGCGGACACGGTCGGCGTGGGCACGTCGAACCCCGAAACCACCACTTACACCTATAACCCCGGCGCCCTCCAGGTGAGTACCGTGACCGACCCCGGCGGCCATGTCTGGTCGGCCACCTATGATTCCCAGGGCAATCAAACATCGGTGACTGACCCTGACGGCGAGGTCACACAGGCGACCTACAACAGCCTGGACGAACCACTCACCGTCACCGATCCCATGGGTGTCGCCACGACCTTTACCTATGACTCGAACGGCAACCTGATCTCCGAGTCGCAACCGGTCGACGGTCAGCGCACCGCGACCACGACCTACAGCTACGCGGATAGCGCCAATCCCGGGATGCCCACGACTATCACCGACCCGCGCGGGAGCCAGACGCACATCGGTTATGACAGCGATGGCGACGTGACCTCGGTGACCGATCCGGACGGCGATGAGACGACGTACTCCTACTCATGTGCCAGTGGGTGCGCGAACGGACTCGGGTGGCTCTACTCATCGGTCAGTCCACGCGGCAACGCTCCGGACGGGGATCCTGCTGCATACACCACCGTCTACACCCGTGACCAAGACGGCCGCGTCGTGTCACAGACCAGCGCGCTCGGCAACGCGACGTCGTATCGGTACGACGCCAACGGAAACCTCACGTCCTCAACCGATCCGCGTGGACAGACCACCACCTACGGATACGACGGGGACGGTGAGCAGATCTCAGTAGGTCGCCCCGACGGCACGACGACCTCAACGACCTACAACGGCGATGGTCAGGTGACAGGCCAGACCAACGGCCTCGGGCGCACCACCACCTACAGCTACAACGCGCTCGGCGAGCTAACCGCGAGCACCACACCCCCGACAGCGACAAACCCGAACGGGATCACCACCTCCTACGGCTACAACACCGCAGGGTGGCTGAGCACCTTAGCCCAACCGGGCACGGCCGGGTCGTTAACAACCAGCTACGGCTACGACTCAACCGGTCGGCTCACCTCTGTTGCCTACAGCGACAACACGCCCGCCGTCGTCTACCGCTACGACGCCGATGGCAGGCGGACCGCGATGACCGATGGAAGCGGCACCAGCACCTACAGCTACAACCTTGCGGGCTGGCTCACCTCGACAACGAACGGTGCTGGAAAGAGCGGCTCCTACGGCTACGACCTCGATGGTGATCCGACGACGATCACCTACCCGAACGGCAAGAACGTGACTCGCAGCTACGACCCCGCGGGTCGGTTGGTTTCGGTTGCCGACTGGGAGGGTGATACCACGTCGTTCGCTTATGACCCTGATGGGGATCTCATCGACACTGACTATCCGAATGGGGTTGTCGAGGCTGATACCTATCGGGCCGATGACTCGATGTCTGGCCTGACCGATACCGGTGGAGGCTCGACTCTCGCCGACTACGCCTACACCAGAGACCCGAACAACGACCTGACCGGTGTCACCGCCGGAGGGACGACCGCACCACCCGCCGAGTCCTACGGCTACAACGCCCTCGATCAGCTCGCTCAGTACACGACGAACACGCCAGGGGTGAGCAGCGGTGCCTATTCATACGACGCGGACGGCAACCTCACCAGCACCCCGGACGGCACGACTCTGTCCTATGACCCGGCCGACGAGCTCACCCAAACAGCAAGCTCTGCGGGCGGCACTGCCTACACCTACGATGCCCGTGGCGACCGCACCGGATACACGCCGGCGGTTGGAGCGCCCACGAGCTACAGCTACAACGCTGCGAACGAGCTCACCCGGATTCACCCGCAATGCCAGCACCGCAACTTACGGTTATGACGGTGACGGTCTTCGCACCACCAAGACCGTGAACGGAACCGCCAGCGCCTTCAGTTACGACCAGGTCTCCGGCGACGTGCCTCTCGTCACCGGCGACGGTGCCGACAGTTTCATCTACGGGCCGAACGACATGCCGATCGAGCAGGTCGGGAGCCCGGCTCCGATCACCCTTGTCGGTGCCGCTACCAAGGCTGACTCGGTTGGTACCGCGACGAGCCTGTCCGTGACCTTCAGCCCGGCCCCGAAAGCGGGAGATCAGATCCTGCTCGCGGTGAACGAGGAGAACAACCAAGACGCCACGACACCCGCCGGTTACACGCTGGTCGGGAGCTACCCGGCGACCGATCCCGGGGAGGTCACGGTCGTCTACCGGCGCACCGCGACCGGCAACGAAACCGGTGCCACCGTCACCTTCAACCAAGGTCTCAACATCCACTCCAAGACCGTGATCGCACTGATCTACCGTGGCGTCGACACCAACAACCCGATCGACACCACCTCGGCGGCGGGCACCGCCTATGGACAGTCCAGCGTCACCGCGCCGTCAATAACGACCACCAACGAGGGCGACGAGCTCGTACTCATCGAACACGCGCTCACCACGCTGCCCGGGACGACCTGGAC
>DASZRO010000060.1 GCA_035550055.1 Mycobacteriales bacterium
CACGGGCGCGGGCGGTGCCACGGGCGCGGGCGGTGCCACGGGCGCGGGCGGTGCGACGGGCGCGGGCGGTGCGGCCGACGGGACCGTCGCCGTCGGTGCGGGAGGTGTGGACCCGACGAGCACGTAGAAGCACGAGGTGCACCACTGAGATCCCGCGGGCAGCGCGGTGCCGCACTGCGGGCAGTGGATCTCGCTCATCTTCGATTTCTCGGCACCATCGCCGTTGGACTGAACGGCCTAGCGATCGGCACCGCTGCGACGCTTCCCGCCGTACGCTTTCGCTGGCGGCGCAGCACCAGCCAGCGGGCCTTGCCGGGGGAAACCAGCGGTTACGAGGAGCATCAGTGCCCGACTACAGCATCCCAGCCGACTTCACGATTCGTGACGACGCCAACCTGACCGACGCCGTCGTCGCGAACGCCGCGGAGTACGCCGACCGGGTCGTCTTCGACCGCAAGGTCGACGGCAGCTGGCAGCCCGTGACCGCCAAGCAGTTCGCCGAGGAGGTCCGGCAGGCCGCGGCAGGACTGATCGCTGCCGGCGTGGCGCCCGGCGAACGGGTCTGCATCATGTCGAGCACGCGCTACGAGTGGACCCTCCTCGACTACGCGATCTGGACCGCGGGCGCGGTGACCGTGCCCATCTACGAGACGTCCTCCGCCGAGCAGGTCGAATGGATCGTGTCCGACTCGGGTGCGGTCGCGGTGTTCCTGGAAAGCGACCTCCACCAGAAGACCTACGACGAGGTCTCCTCGAAGCTCACCGGAGTCAACAACGTCTGGCGCATCGACAACGGGGCGGTCGAAGAGCTGACCCGCGCCGGCTCCGGCGTCTCCGACGACGACATCGAGCAGCGCCGCCGGACCCTGCGACAGGACAGCCTCGCGACGATCATCTACACCTCGGGCACGACCGGGCGTCCCAAAGGGTGCGAGCTCACCCACGGCAACTTCCTCTTCGACGCCACGTCGACGACCGAAGGCCTCACGGACATGTTCGGCGACGACCAGTCGACGCTGCTGTTCCTGCCGTTGGCGCACGTGTTCGCCCGGATCATCCAGGTCGGCTGCGTGCAGAACCGCGTCCGGATGGGCCACACCGCCGACATCAAGAACCTGCTGGCGGACTTCGGCGTCTTCCGGCCGACCTTCATCCTCTCGGTGCCACGTGTGTTCGAGAAGGTCTACAACACCGCGAAGCAAGGTGCCCACGCCGACGGGAAGGGCCCGATCTTCGATCTGGCGGAGGCAGTCGCGATCAACTACAGCCGGTCGTTGGACGCCAACCCGATCGAGCGCGCGATCTGGACCGTCCCCCACGCGGTGTTCGACAAGCTCGTCTACAGCAAGCTCAAGGCGGCCCTGGGCGGCCAGGTGATCGGTGCGATCTCCGGTGGCGCTCCGCTCGGTGCCCGGCTGGGTCACTTCTTCCGCGGCGCGGGCGTCCCGATCTACGAGGGGTACGGGCTCACCGAGACGACTGCCGGCGCCACGGTCAACCGCCCCGGCGCGATGAAGGTCGGCACCGTCGGCCGGCCCATCCCCGGCTGCACGGTTCGCATCGCCGACGACGGCGAGATCCTGCTCAAAGGCGGCAACGTCTTCGGCGGTTACTACAACAACACCAAGGCGACGTCCGAAGCACTCGAGGACGAGGGCTGGTTCCACACCGGCGACATCGGTCAGATGGACAAGGACGGGTACCTGACGATCACCGGCCGCAAGAAGGAGCTGATTGTCACCGCGGGCGGCAAGAACGTCGCACCCGCCGTCCTGGAAGACCGCCTCCGCGCCCACGCGCTGGTGAGCCAGTGCATGGTGGTCGGTGACAAGAAGCCGTTCATCGCCGCCCTGGTCACCATCGACGAGGAGTCGTTTCCGGCCTGGAAAGCCTCACACGGCAAGCCCGAGTCGGCCTCGGTGGCCGATCTTGCCGAGGACGCCGACCTGCGGGCGGAGATCCAGGCTGCCGTCGACGACGCCAACAAGGCCGTGTCGAAGGCGGAGGCGATCAAGGCCTTCCGCATCCTCGGCGAGGACTGGACCGTCGAGTCGGGCCACCTGACGCCGTCGCTCAAGGTAAAGCGCAACGAGGTCGCCAAGACCTACGCCGCGGACATCGACAAGCTCTACAGCGGCAAGCCGGCCGACTAGGGCGCGGCCACCAGATCTTTCAGCGTGGCGACGACCCCCGGCCAGGTCCACGACTCGCTGACCCACTCCCGGCCGCGTTCGCCCATGCGCTTCGCACGGTCGGAGTCTTCGAACATCGCCGCCGTCGCGTCGGCGATCTCGGCCGGTGAGCCGCCGTCGACGAGTACGCCGGTCTCGCCGTCGATCAGCGCGTCCGTCGACCCGCCGCTTCGGCCCGCAACCACCGGCATGCCACACGCGGCCGCCTCGAGGAACACCATGCCGAGGCCTTCCACGTCGAGCCCGTTGAGCCGCTCGCGACACGGCATCGCAAAGACGTCGCCGGCGCGATACCAGCTCGGTAGCGTCTCGAACGGCACTGAGCCGGTGACGTGCACGTGTTCGGTGACCCGCTGTTCGCGCGCGATCGCCGTGATGCGCGAGCGCGCCGGTCCGCCGCCGACCAGGAGCAGCCCGACGTCGCCGACCCGGCGTCTGATCTCCGGCAGCGCCCGCACCAGCATGTCCTGACCTTTGCGGGGCATCAGGCGCGAGACGCAGACCACGACGGGCCGATCATTCCATCCGATCTCGGCGCGCCTGACCGAACCGTCGACGCGGGGGTTGAACAGGTCGATGTCGACGCCCGGAGCCAGCCGCCGAAGCTTGCCGGCGTCGGGCCCGATGGCGGCAGCCAGCCGGACTTTGGTGTAGTCACCGAGATAGGTCAGCGCGTCGACGTCGCCGGCGATCCGACGCAGCAGCCGGCGGGTGCCCGGCACTCTCGCCCAACCGATCTCGTGGCCGTGCGTGGTCGCGACGATCAGGTTGGCACCAGCGTCACGAAGCGCGGGCGCCAGCAGGCCGAGCGGGGCTGCCGCGCCGAACCACACGTCGGTGCACTCGTGCTCCCGGAAGACCTCGACGGCGGCCCGGCGTACCGCTGGGTTCGGCAGCATCATCTCGGTGTCGTGGCGTACCACCCGGAACGGCTGCTGCGCGTCCCAGTCCTCCCAGCCGCGCCAACGGGAGGTGAACACCACGACCTGCGCGGGGTCGAGGCGCGACACGATGCCGTAGAGGAACGACTGGATGCCGCCGGGCCGGGGCGGGAAGTCGTTGGTCACGAGCAACAGCCGCCGCCCGGTACGCCGCTCGCTCACCTCAGCGCCGCCAGCATCTCCGCGCGCCACAGCGCGACGAGCGAGGCCAGCCGCAGATGCAGCACCGCCACCACCGCGCGGCGTACCGCCTGGCCTGGTGGGCGCATCGAGGCGCCCACCGCGCGGTAGAAGGCCACGAGCTTCGCTACGCCGAACCGCTGCGCGATGGTGCGGCAGACGAACCACGCCTGCTCGTAGCTGACGGCCAGCTGCGCGGCTGCGCCGCGGAAGGCGCGATCGGGCGGCAGCCGGCCGGGCAGCCGGCCACCGCGGACGACGCGCTGGAGCTCGGCGGCCGCGACAGTCACGGGAACGTCGGCGAAGCGGTAGCCGACGTAGTCGGCGAGTCCTTCGATCAGCCAGGTCGGGGTGTGCGTGCCGGTCGCTGCTTCGGACGCGACGTGAGTGAGCTCGTGACGCAGCACGACCTGCTGACCGAGCGGGCTCAGCTGGTGCCAGTTGGCCGGGTTGATGGTGATTCGGTCACCGACCGGCGACGGGTGACCCGCCGCGGTGCGTACCTCCGCGCTGGTGAGCGCCGCGATGCCCGCCAGATCCTCGTGGTCTTCATCGATCAACGCCATCTCGCGTTGCGTTCTCGGCAGCAGCACGACCGCCCGTCGCGACCAGCCACGGCCCCACACCGAGCTCACCTGCGGGATCGCGAGCTGCACGTCGCCGGCTACCACCCGCATCGTCTGCCGTTGGCTGGGCGGACCGAGCACCAGCACGTCGGGGCGCCGGACCACCGCGACCGGCCCGTAGTCCCACAGGTCGGTCGCGGACACCAGCCCGTCCGCGGTGTAGTCCGACAGCGAGGCGAGGTACCAGCGTCCGTGCCGGTCGACGAACGTCGGGTACTGCCGCAGGCTCGTCGGGCGGCGATCGAAGTCTGCGAGCCGGTATCCGAGGGTGAATACCCGCGGCGCCCACACCGGGGCGTCGTAGGCCGCAGCGTCAGCGGGCAGGGCGCGGCCGCGCGCCGTCATCGCGTAGGACCAGCTGCGAAGCGGCACTCGGGCGAGGTCGGTGAACATCCGCGCCTGGCTGCGCCGGAACACCCGGTTGCGAGGATCGACCGTCGCAAGGAACGCGTGGCGATCGTGGTGGACGATCGCCTGCCCGCGCGCGGTGAGTACCCGCTCGATCGCGGCGTACCGGGTCGCGGCCAGGCTGGGCGTCAGCGGCAGCGGGCCGCTGCTGCCGTGCCGAGCCGCCGCGACGCCGACGCCGACGACCACGACCGCGGCCGCCGCGACAAGCCTCGCGGCGGAGGACAACCCGCCGGTCACGACCGGCGGCGCCCCCGCGAGGCCGCAGGTGCCGTGACGCCGAGCAGTACGTCGTCCCAGCTGGGTACGACGATGCGACCGTCGGCGGTCTTCACCTGCTCGCGTCGAGGTGCTTCACGGGGCTCCGGCCGCGGCTTGCGCACCGCCGGCTTCACGGCGGCCTTGCGGGTCGTGCCTTTGCCGGCCACGGCTTTGCGGGTCGTGGCCGAGCGGGAAGTGGTCTTGCCCGCGGGCGCCCGGCTCGCCGCCGGGGCAGCACTGCGACGCGGCTGCGGCGCCTTCGCCGCGGTGGACGCCGGCCGCTTCTTGGCCGGCGCGGCGGTGTCGAGGGTGCCCATCCGGCTGCCGAGCGGGTTGTACGCGGTGAGGTCGCGGCCGTGCGGGCGCCACACCCACTGTGCGCTGCGGGTGCCGCCGCGGGCGGCGAAGGACAGCGTGATGAGCCAGGAAGCGTCCTCGCGCCGCTTGGCGGTCCACTCGACGGTCTCCGGCTGCAGCCCGGCGACCTCGGTGAGGCGCTGGGTCACCGCGTTGCCGAGCGTGGTCGTCGACTCCGGACCGCGCGGTCGGCGCAGCTTGGCCGCCCGCGCCTGGTCGATGATCCGCTCCCGCTCTGAGATCACCGGCGTGGCGTAGATCATGATGCGCGCGACCGGGATCCGTGCGGCGCGGGCGACCTGCTCGACGCTGTCGCCGGCGCGCAGCCGCGCCTGGATCTCCTTGGGCGAGAGCTCGCTTTCGCGGTGCTCGTCCTCGTCGTCGAGCTCGCCGTTGATGGCCGCGACGAGACGGTTGGTGATCCGCACCTGGTGCGTCGCGCGGGTGGCGTCTTCCGAGGTGGCGAGCAGCACGTGGTTGCCGTCGTCGCTGACGGACAGAACCTCAAGCTGGCGCACCACGCTGGACCCTCCTGCTCGGGACCAGAATGCCCCAGCCGTAACAGTTTGCGGCGTATGCCACGCCTGTCACAAGTAACGTCACATTTGCCCGTGATCTTGACGGGCAACTGCCGTTACGGCCGGCCGGCGGAGGTCGGCGGCATGTCGTAGAGCGAGGAGATCTGTACGACGGTGCCGGTGTGCGGCGCCTGGATGATCCGCCCGCCGCCGATGTAGATGGCGGTGTGGTAGGCCGGGTCGCCGTAGAACACCAGGTCGCCGGGCTCGAGATCGCCGAGCGAGACCGCCGGCAGCGCCGCCTGCTGGTCGGCCGCCGTGCGAGGCAGTGAGACGCCCGCCGCGGCCCACGACTCCATCGTCAAGCCGGAGCAGTCGTAGGAGTCCGGGCCGGTTCCGCCGTACACGTAAGGCTTGCCGAGCTGGGCGTAGGCGAACTCGACCGCCGCGGCCGCCTGGCCGGAGGCCGGCCCGTCGTAGCTGCCGCGAAGCGCGGTCTCGTGCACGGCGACCGCGTTCTGCTGTGCGGTGTAGGCCGCCTGCGCCGCCGCGGAGAGCCGGCCGACGACTGCGTGCTCCTGGGCGACCAGGCTGTTGATCGCGCTGCGCTGCTTGGAGATCGTGGCCAGGGTCGCCTTCTGCTGCGCGACCTCGGCGTTGTGCAGCACCTGCGCTGCCGACATCGTGCGCTGGGCGAGATCGGCCGCGGCCAGCTGGCTGGCCTGGAAGTGGGAGACCTCCTGCAGCGTCGAGGTCTGGTCGAGGAAGGTCTGCGGGGTGCCGGAGGTGACCAGCGACATGGTCGCGTCGAGCCCGCCGCTGCGGTAGGCGGCAGCCGCTGAAGCGGCGAGCTTCTGCTCGCTCTTGTCCAGCTGCGCCTGGTCCCGCGCGAGCTCCTTCTCGGTCAGCGCCGCCTTGTGCTGGAGCGCCGCCAGCTTGCTGTTCGCGGCGTCGTAGGACTCAGCGATCTTCTCCGCGCGGGTGTCCAGCACGGCGAGCTGGGCCTTGGCCTGAGCGAGCGTCAGGTTCGACGACGGCGACGCCTGACCGATCCCCGTAGGGACGAAAATCGCGGCGAGCACCGCGATTGTGGCGCCAAAGGTGGGTATGCGTACTCGTGAGGTAGTCGCCACGCCCGGCGGCTCTCCTGTCTTCCACTGACCGCCTACCGGGTGAGCTGACGGGTTCGGGAGGGAAGTTCGCCCTACGGCGCCGCCACGTGGCTCGTGGTGTGCGCCGATTCACCCCAATAGGGACTGGGTCCCCGGCTCTGACCCGACACGGAACCGGTCGCCCGGCTGCGTGCCGAGTCGATGACTCGGCGGTGACCGCTGTGCCATCGCCCGGCTGACGGTGGTTCCCACAGCGACCGCGGTCAGATTAGCGGTACCGCGCGCCGCTCGCCAGCACCGGCCCACAGCAAAATGCCGATTCCTGACCAACCTCTCGTCACTTGTGTCACACCAGTCACAGTGACACTCGAACCCGACAATCGGTACAAGACCGGCTATCCGGGTTGTGCCGTGACCCGAAAGTCGCCACCGAAGTTGTCAGGCGCCGTACGCGGTCCAGCTCATCCGAAGCGGCGGCACCAGGCCACCCTCGGCAAGCGCGTTGAGCGCGCCCGCCTCGTCGGCGGCGAGCTCGCCGGCCGGCGGAGCGGCGAGCAGGACGGTCACCACACAGTCGTCACACGCCACGTCGCGCATCTGGCAGCTGTCGCAGTCGATGATCATGTCGGCGACCGTAGCGACGGCCTCCGACAACTTCTGAACCGGGTGAAAACCCCCTGAATCGGGCGATACCGCCCGCCGCGGCGCGCCGACGGAACGTTGTCGGCACCCAGCCCTACCGTCACGCTCATGCCCGCGCCGTCCGTCCCGCCGTACGGGACGCAGGCGACCTTCGACGAGCTCGGTACGCCGCTGTCCGAGGTGACCTTCGTCGTGGTCGACCTCGAGACCACGGGCGGGTCGCCGGCGAGCTCGGCGATCACCGAGATCGGCGCGGTCAAGGTGCGTGGCGGCGAGCTGCTCGGCGAGTTCCAGAGCCTGGTCAACCCGGAGATGGCCGTCCCGCCGTTCATCGCGGTGCTGACCGGGATCACCGACTCGATGGTGGCGAGCGCACCACGGCTGCCCGCCGTACTGCCGACCTTCCTGGAATGGGCGCGCGGCAGCGTCCTGGTCGCGCACAACGCGCCGTTCGACATCGGCTTCCTGAAGGCCGGCGCGGAGGCGCTCGGCCTGCCCTGGCCGGCGTTCGCCACCGTCGACACGGCGCTGCTGGCGCGGCGCGTGCTCACCCGCGACGAGACGCCGGACTGCAAGCTGTCGAGCCTGTCGCGGCTGTTCGCGACGACGACGAAGCCGTGTCACCGGGCCCTGGCCGACGCCCGGGCCACCACGGAGGTGCTGCACGGGCTGCTCGAACGCGTCGGCAACCTCGGGGTGCGCACCCACGAGGAGCTCGTCTCGTTCTCCGGGCTGGCAACCGCGGCACAGCGGCGCAAGCGCTACCTGGCCGAGGGCCTGCCCGACGGGCCGGGCGTCTACATCTTCCGGGACTCCCGTGGCCGGCCGCTCTACATCGGGCGCAGCCGCCACCTGCGCCAGCGGGTCCGGCAGTACTTCGTCGCCTCCGAACCCCGCACTCGCATGGCGGAGATGGTCGGCATCGCCGAGTCGGTGGACGCCATCGCGTGCGCGCATCCGCTCGAGGCCGAGGTGCGCGAGCTGCGGCTGATCGCCGAGCACAAGCCGCGCTACAACCGGCGGTCGCGATTCCCGGAGCGCGGCTCCTGGCTCAAGCTCACCGTGGAGCCGTTCCCGCGGCTGTCGCTGGTGAAGCGGGTCACCGACGACGGCGCGACCTATCTCGGGCCGTTCGGCTCGGGCCGGGCGGCTCAGGCGGCGATGGCTGCGGTCCACGAAGCGGTCCCGCTTCGCCAGTGCAGCCAGCGGATCACGCCGTCGAAGCCCACGCCCGCCTGCGTGCTGGCCGGCATGGGCCGCTGCGGCGCCCCGTGCGACGGCTCCCAGACCCGTGAGGCCTATGGCGAGGTCGTCGCGCTCGCCCGGCTCGCGCTGAGCGCCGACCCGCAACCCGTTCTTGGCGCCGCACAACGCCGGATGGCCTCGATGTCGGCGCAGGAACGCTTCGAAGAGGCGGCGGCGCATCGGGACCGCGCGGTCAGCTTCCTGCGGGCCCTCGATCGCCAGCAGCGCTTCGCCGCCCTGGCTTCGTGCGCGCAGCTGGTGGCTGCCCGGCCGGGCTTCGGCGGCGGGTGGGACCTCGCGGTCGTGCGCTACGGCCGGCTCGCCGCCGCCTCGACGGTGCCGCACGGCGCGGCGCCCGCGCCGTACCTGAAGGCACTGGTGGCGACCGCCGAGACCGTCGAGCCGCGGCCCGGGCCGCTCGGCGCCGGTACGGCGGAGGAGATCGGCCTGATCCTCGCCTGGCTGGACGGGCCCGGCGCGCGGCTCGTCGCCCTCGACGGGCAGTGGGCCTCGCCGGTCGGCGGCGCAGGCCGGTTCCGCCACTGGCTCGAGGCCGCCGACGACGGCCGGGATGCGGCCCGGCCGTTCGACGACCGTCGCGGGTTGCGCCCGGTCCATCGCCCCGCCCGCGCGTCGCTGGGCTGACCGCGCGGCGGGCGTCCTTCGCGCGCCTGGGCGGCTCGCCCGCGACGGCAGACGGCCGCTCACCGTGACCCTCACCAGCCCCGGCGTCATTGCCGTCAGCCTCGATACCGCCGCCGCGGACAACCGCTCGCCGTAACGCTCACCAGCCCCGGCGCGTCACCGCCGTCAGCCTCGGCGCCGCCGCCGCGGACAACCGCTCGCGGTCACGCCCACCAGCCCCGACGCGTCACCGCCGTCAGCCTCGGCGCCGCCGCCGCGGACAACCGCTCGCCATCGCGCTCACCAGCCCCGGCGCGTCACCGCCGTCAGCCTCGGCGCCGCCGCCGCGGACAACCGCTCGCCGTCACGCTCATCGGTCCCGGTGCCGCCCGCACTCTGGGTAGGGTCGCAGCGTGATCACTGCGATCGTCTTCGTCTCCGCCGCGGTCGACCGGATCAACGAGGTCGCCGAGGAAATCGCCGCCATCGACGGCGTCAGCGAGGTCTACTCAGTGACCGGCGAGATCGACCTGATCGCGCTCGTCCGGGTCCGCTCGCACGAGCAGATCGCCGCGGTGGTCGCGGACCGGCTCAACAAGGTCGACGGCGTCGTGGCCACCGAGACCCACGTGGCCTTTCGGGCGTACTCACGCCACGACCTCGAAGCCGCCTTCTCCATCGGCGACTGACCCCAGCAACGCTCCTTTACCGGGCATTTCGCCCAGCAACGCTCCTTTACCCCGGCTGTTCGCCCAGCGACGCTGCGTTGCTGGGGATATACGCCCAGCAACGGAGCGTTACTGGGTGGCGGGGGTGGCGGTGGCGGCGGACTTGCTGGCCGTGACCCAGGCGTCGAGCGCTGCCGCCGCCGCGCCGGAGTCCAGCGCCTCCGCCGCTCGCGGCAGGGCCGCCGCGATCTGGTCGGCGACCGGTGCCGCGGTCGGTCCGTCGTAGGCCACCAGGCCCGCGGCGGCGTTGAGCAGCACCGCGTCACGCACCGCGCCCGGCTCGCCGTCGAGGAACCGCCGGCTGATCGCGGCGTTGAGCGCCGCGTCGCCGCCTCGAAGCGCCTCC
>DASZRO010000061.1 GCA_035550055.1 Mycobacteriales bacterium
GAGGCGCCGGCCCCGACCCGGCGGCGGCGCAGCTCGGCGGCGGCGGCCAAGGACGACGAGGCGGCGGCCCCGGCGATGACGGTCGCGGCGCCGCCGATGGCAGTGCTGTTCCAAGCGCCGCCGTCGGCACCCGCGCCGGCACGGCGGGCGGCGGCTCGCGCCGACGACGCCGACGCCGACGCGTACGCCGACGACGAGCAAGCCGCCAAGGGCGGGCCCGGCATCGACTCCGACGGCGAGGGCAACGCCGACGCCGACTCCGACGAGGCGCCCCGGTCCTCCCGTCGCCGCCGCGGGCGGCGCGGACGTGGCGGACGAGCGGGCGGCGAGGCCGGTTCGGCCGGCGAGGACTCCGCCGACGACGGCGAGTCCGCCGCCGACGCCGCCGAGCGGGACGAACGCGACGAGTCGGCCGGTGACGACGACGAGGCAGGCACCGGCACCCACCGCAGGCGCCGCCGCCGCCGCAGCGCCTCCGAGGCCGGGGACGGCGACGGGTCCTCGGACGACCCGCCGAACACGGTCACCCACGTCCGTCAGCCGCGGCAGGCCAGCGACGACGTACGCGGCGTGAAGGGCTCCACCCGCATCGAGGCGAAGCGGCAGCGCCGTCGTGACGGTCGGGAGACCCAGCGCCGCCGCCCGTCGATCATCACCGAAGCCGAGTTCCTCGCCCGCCGCGAGGCGGTCGAGCGGGTCATGGTCGTCAAGCAGGGCGAGGACCGTACCCAGATCGCCGTCCTGGAAGACGGCGTACTCGTCGAGCACTACGTCACGCGCAAGCACGCGTCGTCGATGGTCGGCAACGTCTACCTCGGCAAGGTGCAGAACGTGCTGCCGAGCATGGAGGCGGCGTTCGTCGACATCGGTCGCGGCCGCAACGCGGTGCTGTACGCCGGTGAGGTCAACTACGACGCCAGCGCCCTCGAAGGCGGCGCGCCCCGCATCGAGCAGGCGCTCAAGAGCGGCCAGTCGGTGCTCGTGCAGGTGACGAAGGACCCGATCGGGCAGAAGGGCGCCCGGCTCACCAGCCAGGTCAGCATGCCCGGCCGCTACATGGTCTACGTGCCGGACGGCCGGCTGTCCGGGATCAGCCGCAAGCTGCCCGACACCGAGCGCACCCGCCTCAAGTCGATCCTGAAGCGGCTCATGCCCGAAGACGCCGGCGTCATCATCCGCACCGCAGCCGAAGGCGCGTCGGAGGAGGCGCTCGAGCGCGACCTCAACCGGCTGAAGGCGCAGTGGGAGGACATCGCCAAGAAGTCCGAGACCGCGGCCGCGCCCAGCCTGATCTACGGCGAACCGGACCTCGTGATCCGGGTGGTCCGCGACATCTTCAACGAGGACTTCACCTCACTCGTCGTGCAGGGCGTCGACGAATGGGAGACGATCGACAACTACGTCCGGTGGGTCGCTCCCGACCTGGCCGAGCGGACCAAGCGCTGGACCGAGGACGAGGACGTCTTCGCCTCCTACCGGGTCGACGAGCAGCTCGCGAAGGCGCTCGACCGCAAGGTCTGGCTGCCCAGCGGTGGCTACCTCGTCATCGACCGCACCGAAGCGATGGTGGTCGTCGACGTCAACACCGGGAAGTTCACCGGCAAGGGCGGCAACCTCGAAGAGACGGTCACGAAGAACAACATCGAGGCGGCCGAGGAGATCGTCCGGCAGCTCCGGCTGCGCGACCTCGGCGGCATCATCGTCATCGACTTCATCGACATGGTGCTCGAGAGCAACCGCGATCTCGTGCTGCGCCGGCTCGTCGAGTGCCTGGGCCGGGACCGCACCCGTCACCAGGTCGCCGAGGTCACCTCGCTGGGCCTGGTGCAGATGACCCGCAAGCGGGTGGGTGAGGGCCTGCTCGAGTCCTTCAGCGAGACCTGCAAGGAGTGCGGCGGCAGCGGCGTCATCCTCACCCACGACCCGGTGGTCGCGAAGCGGCCGCCGAAGCCGCGCCGCGAGCGGTCCGGCGAGCGCCGCCACGGGAAGGCCACAGACGCCGCGCCGGAACCCGTCGCAGCGGGCGCGGAAGGCTGACGCGCGCGTTTGATCGCGGGCGGTAGCGGTCCGTACACTTGACCGCTGGCGCGCGATCGATGTGCCACCACACAATCCTCGAGGAGCTTGACCGTGTACGCGATCGTCCGCAGCGGCGGCCACCAGCACAAGGTCGCCGTCGGTGACACGCTCACGGTCGACAAGATCGCGAGCGCACCCGGCACCTCGGTGACGCTGCCCGCCGTGCTCCTCGTCGACGACGCCGGCGCGGTGACCGCCGACGCCGCTGCGCTCGCCAAGGCCTCCGTCACCGCCGAGGTGGTCGAGGCCGTCAAGGGCCCCAAGATCCAGATCCACCTGTTCAAGAACAAGTCCGGCTACCACCGCCGTCAGGGCTTCCGGGCCCAGCTGACGACGATCCGGGTCACCGGCATCGAGACCGGGAAGTAGGAGACGCGCGATGGCACACAAGAAGGGTGCGTCCTCCAGCCGCAACGGCCGTGACTCGAACGCGCAGCGCCTCGGCGTGAAGCGCTTCGGCGGCCAGCTCGTCAACGCCGGCGAGATCCTGGTCCGCCAGCGCGGCACGCACTTCCACCCCGGCGACAACGTCGGCCGCGGTGGCGACGACACGCTGTTCGCGCTCGCGGCCGGTGCCGTCGAGTTCGGCCACAAGCGCGGCCGCCGCGTCGTGAGCGTCACCACCGCCGCCGAGTAGTTCGCAGGTCGCGGCATGGCCGCGACGTTCGTCGACCGGGCGGTTCTGCACGCCTCCGGCGGCGACGGCGGGAACGGCTGCGCCTCGGTACGCCGCGAGAAGTTCAAGCCGCTCGGCGGTCCCGACGGCGGTGACGGCGGCCGCGGCGGCGACGTCGTACTCGTGGTCGATCCGAGCGTGACCACGCTGCTCGACGTCCACCGGCATCCGCACCAGAGCGCCCCGAACGGCAAGCAAGGACAGGGCTCGAACCGCAACGGCGCGGAGGGCAGTGACCTGCTCGTCGCCGTACCCGACGGCACCGTGGTCCGCGACAACGCGACCGGCGAGTTCCTCGCCGACCTGGTCGGCGCCGGGACGCGCTACGTCGTCGCCAAGGGTGGTCGCGGCGGCCTCGGCAACGCCGCACTGGCGTCGTCGCGGCGCAAGGCGCCCGGGTTCGCCCTGCTCGGCGAGCCGGGGGAGTCCATCGACGCGCTGCTCGAGCTCAAGACCGTCGCCGACGTCGCGCTGATCGGCTTCCCCAACGCCGGCAAGTCCTCGCTGATCGCGGCCATGTCGGCGGCGAAGCCGAAGATCGCCGACTACCCGTTCACGACGCTGGTCCCGAACCTCGGCGTCGTCGAGGCGGGGGAAGTGACCTTCACGGTCGCCGACGTTCCCGGACTGGTGCCCGGCGCGAGCACCGGGCGCGGGCTGGGGCTGGAGTTCCTGCGTCACGTCGAGCGGTGCGCGGTACTCGTCCACGTGATCGACTGCGCCACCGCTGAACCCGGCCGTGACCCGCTCACCGACCTCGACACGATCGAAGCCGAGCTCGCGGCGTACGACGAGCTCGTCGCCGGGGGGCTGTCGGGTCGACCGCGGATCATCGCGCTGAACAAGGTGGACGTCCCCGACGCCCGCGACCTCGCCGACCTCGTGCGCGCAGACGTCGCCGCCCGCCTCGACGCGCCGGTGTTCGAGATCTCCGCCGCTTCACGCACCGGGCTGCGCGAGCTCGGCTTCGCGATGGCGGAGCGGGTCGCCGCCTGGCGTGCCGGGCTGCCCGCGGTCGAGCCGACTCGGATCGTGCTGCGTCCCGCTCCGGTACGCGACGAGGGGTTCAGCGTCGAGGCGGTGGGCGAGCAGGCGTACGTCGTCACCGGCGATCGGCCGCGTCGCTGGGTGAACCAGACCGACTTCAGCAACGATGAGGCGGTGGGCTACCTCGCGGACCGGCTCGCCCGGCTCGGCGTCGAGGAGGCGCTGGCCGGCCTCGGCGCGCAGGCGGGGGCGGAGGTCACGGTCGGCGACGTCACCTTCGACTGGGAACCGACGCTGGCCTACCGCTCGGGTGTGCCCCACGGCGGACGCGGGACCGACGAGCGGCTCGAAGACCGCAGCCGGGTCGGTGCGGACCAGCGCAAGGCCTCGCGCAAGGCCCGGCGTTCGGCGTACGACCCGGAGCTGGAAGACATCGCATGGGAGGACGAGACCGACGACGATCCCGACACCGACACCGACGACGAGTTCAACGGGGACCTCGATGACGAGTGAGGTGCGCCAGGTCATCGCCTCGGCCAAGCGGGTCGTCGTCAAGGTCGGCTCGTCGTCGCTGGCGAGCTCGACGGTCGGCCTCGACCCGGCTCGCCTCGACGCCATCGCCGACGCCCTGGCGGCGCGGGTCAGCGGCGGGTCGCAGGTGGTGCTGGTCTCCTCCGGTGCCATCGCGGCCGGGTTGCGCCCGTTGGGCCTGGCGACCCGGCCCCGCGACCTCGCCACGCAGCAGGCGGCGGCGAGCGTCGGACAGGGAATGCTCGTGGCGCACTACACGCAGGCGTTCGCCCGGCACGGGCTGACCGTCGGACAGGTGCTGCTGACTGCCGACGACGTCGTACGGCGAGCGCACTACCGCAACGCGGCGCGCACGTTCGAGCGGCTGCTCGGGCTCGGGGTGGTGCCGGTCGTCAACGAGAACGACACGGTGGCGACCGAGGAGATCCGCTTCGGCGACAACGACCGCATCGCGGCGCTGGTCACCCATCTCGTCGGGGCCGACGCGTTGGTGCTGCTCTCCGACGTCGACGGGGTGTACGACGCCGATCCGGCGAACGGACCGGCGACGCGGATCTCCGACGTACGAAGTGACGCCGACCTCGCCCACGTCCAGCTCGGCGCGATCGGCCGGGCCGGCGTCGGGTCGGGAGGCATGGCCACCAAGGTCGCGGCGGCCAAGATCGCGGCCGGAGCCGGCGTACCGACCTTGCTGGCGTCGGCCCAGGACGCCGCGCAGGCGTTGTCCGGCGGCGACGTCGGCACCTGCTTCCACCCCACCGGCAAGCGGGCGCCGGCGCGACTGCTCTGGCTCGCCCACGCCACGACCGGGCGCGGGTCGATCCGTCTCGATGCGGGGGCGGTCGCCGCCGTTGTCGAGCGCCGCAGCTCGCTGCTACCCGCGGGCATCACCGCCGTCGAGGGCGAGTTCGCGGCCGGCGACCCCGTCGACCTGCTCGACGACGGCGGCCGGGTGGTCGCCCGCGGGCTGACCGCGTACGACTCCGCGGAGCTGCCCGGGCTGCTGGGTCGCTCGACCCACGAGCTGGTCGAGGCGCTCGGGCCGTCGTACTCGCGGGAAGTGGTTCACCGCGACGACCTGGCTCTGCTCTAGTCGCGACGTCGAGCGAGCCCCTGCGGCGCAACGGGTCGCGCCCACGGTCGTTGCGTTCCCGCGTCGTGTTGCTGTCGGGTGAGCCGCTGCGGCGTAGCGGGTCGCGCCCACGGTCGTTGCGTTCCCGCGTCATGTTGCTGTCGGGCGAGCCGCTGCGGCGCAACGGGTCGCGCCCACGGTCGTTGCCTTCCCGCGTCATGTTGCTGTCGGGCGCTCCTTAGTGTTGCGCCGCAGCGGCTCGCCCGACTGGAGGCACGGGTCGCGGCGGCGGTGGTCGCGGTTCGCGCGAGCTTGCTGTCGGGCGCTCCTTAGTGTTGCGCCGCAGCGGCTCGCCCGACGTGGGGCACGGATCGCGGCTCGCTGGACCGATCTTGTCGGCCAAGGCGGTCGTTACGCTTCTTGCATGGCTTCTGCTGATGAGGTTCTCGCCTGCGCGCGGCGGGCCCGGGAGGCGGCTGCTGCGCTTGCTCCCTTGTCTCGGGCGGCCAAGGACGCCGCACTGTTGGCGATGGCCGACGCGCTCGAAGCCGCGGCTGGGCCGATCCTCGAGGCCAACGCGGCGGATGTCGCGCGTGATCCCGACAATCCGCTCGTCGACCGACTGCGGTTGGACGAGAAGCGGATCGCCGCCATGGCCGACGGGCTGCGACAGGTAGCGGGTCTGCCCGATCCGGTCGGTGACGTGGTGCGGGGGTCGACGTTGCCGAACGGGTTGCAGCTACGCCAGGTGCGCGTGCCGCTCGGCGTGATCGGGATCATCTACGAGGCGCGGCCCAACGTGACAGTCGATGCGGCCGGGCTGTGCTTGAAGAGCGGCAACGCGGTGTTGCTGCGCGGGTCGTCGAGTGCGCGGGAGAGCAACGCCGCGCTCGTCGACGTACTCGCCGAGACGGCGCGCGCGACCGGGCTGCCGGACGGGTGTGTGCAGCTCGTGCCGGGCCACGACCACGAGTCGGCGAAGCACTTGATGCGGGCTCGGGGGCTGGTCGACGTACTGATCCCTCGCGGCGGTGCCGGGCTCATCCGCAGCGTGGTCGAAGAGTCGACCGTGCCGGTGATCGAGACCGGGGTCGGCAACTGTCACGTCTATGTCGATGCCGACGCGGACCTCGAGATGGCGTTGGCGATCATCCTCAACGCGAAGACGCAGCGGCCGAGCGTGTGCAACGCGGCCGAGACGATGCTGGTCCATGAGGCGGCGGCCGCGGAGTTCCTTCCGCTCGCGCTCGCCGCGCTCCGGGAGGCTGGCGTGACCGTACACGGTGACGCGACCGTGGCGTCGTACGGGGACGACGTCGTACCGGTGACCGACGAGGACTGGGAGGCGGAGTACCTCTCGCTCGACCTGGCGGTGGGCGTGGTCTCGTCGGTGCAGGAGGCCGTCGCGCACATCCGCAGGTGGGGGAGCAGGCACACCGAGGCGATCGTGACCCGGTCGCTGTCGGCGTCGCAGGCGTTCGTCGCGGGCCTTGACTCGGCGGCGGTGATGATCAACGCGTCGACGCGGTTCACCGACGGGGAGCAGTTCGGGTTCGGCGCCGAGATCGGGATCTCCAACCAGAAGCTGCATGCGCGCGGCCCCATGGGGCTGCCGGAGCTGACCAGCACGACCTGGGTCGTCACCGGCAACGGCCAGATCCGCACCTGACCCATTCCCAGCAACGCTGCGTTGCTGGGGGATTGCCCGGGTGACGCTGCGTTGCTGGGGGATTAGCCGGGTGACGCTGCGTTGCTGGGGGAGATGGCCCAGCAATGGAGCGTTGCTGGGTAGATAGAATCGCGTTCTGTCGCTGATTTGGGGAGCTCGGATGTCGTTTTTCACCTCGCCCGACGACGTCCGGGCGAAGCTCGCGGCCACCGGATACCTGGCCGACGACGCGATCGCGACGACGGTCTTCCTGGCTGACGCGCTCGGCAAACCGCTGCTCGTCGAGGGTCCGGCGGGTACCGGCAAGACCGAGCTCGCCAAGGCGGTGGCCGCCGCGGCGAGCGCCGAGCTGGTACGCCTGCAGTGCTACGAGGGCCTCGACGAGGCCCGTGCGCTGTACGAGTGGAACTACCGCAAGCAGCTGCTGCGGATCCAGGCCGCCGGCGACCAGTCGTGGGACGAGACCCACGACGACATCTTCTCCGACGAGTTCTTGCTCGCCCGCCCGCTGCTGACCGCGATCCGGCGCAGCGACCCGACCGTGCTGCTCGTCGACGAGACTGACAAGGCCGACGTCGAGGTCGAGGGCCTGCTGCTCGAGGTCCTCAGCGACTTCCAGGTGACCATCCCTGAGCTCGGCACGATCGAGGCGGTGCGCAAGCCGTTCGTCGTACTGACCTCCAACGCCACCCGCGAGCTGTCCGAGGCGCTCAAGCGGCGCTGCCTGTTCCTGCACGTCGACTACCCGGACGCCGAGCGCGAGAAGCAGATCGTGCTCACCCGGGTACCCGAGATCGTCGAGGCGCTCGCCGAGCAGCTGGTCCGCACGGTCCGTACGCTGCGCGCACTCGAGCTGAAGAAGTCGCCGAGCATCGCCGAGAGCATCGACTGGGCGCGCACCCTGCTCGCCCTCGGCCTGAACACCCTCGACGAGGACACCGTGTCCAAGACGCTCGGTGTGGTCCTCAAGCACGCATCGGACCAGCAGCGGGCCGTCAAGGAGCTGGGGCTGAACTAGTGACCGAGCCCGAAGTCGCCGTCGACGGCACCGGTCTGCTCGACCGGCACGTGTCGTTCGTCGGCGCGCTCCGGGCAGCCGGCCTGCCGGTGTCGATGGCCGAGTCCCTCGACGCCGGCCGGGCAGTCACGACGATCCAGATGACCGACCGCGAGCAGCTTCGGGCTGCGTACGCCGCGACGGTCGTCAAGCGGGCGGCCCACCGACCGTCCTTCGACCGGCTCTTCGACCTGTGGTGGCCGCCGGCGGTCGGCGACGGCACCGCCGCCGACCTCGCCGACGGTGACGGCGACCCGGACGCGCTCGACGAGATCGACCCGGCCGACCTCGACGCGCTCCGCAACGCGCTGCGCGACCAGCTTCGCGACGTGCTGCTCTCCGGTGACGACGAGGCGCTGCGCCGCCTGGCCCGCGAGGCGGTCAACGGCCTCGGGCGTGCCGACGGTCAGCCCGGCCGGCAGTCCTGGTTCACCTACCGGGTGCTGCGCGCCCTCAACCCCGAGACGTTGATGGCGTCGCTGCTGGAGGCGGTCCTCGCCGGCCAGGAGCGCGGCGGGCTCGCCGAGAAGGTGGCCCGCCAGATGCTGACCGAGCGCATCAAGCAGTTCGAGGAGATGGTCGAAAGCGAGGTACGCCGGCGGCTGGCCGAGGACCGCGGCACCGAGGCGATCGCCAAGACCGCGGTGAAGCCGCTCGTCGAACAGGTCGAGTTCCTTCGCGCCTCCCGCGACGACCTCGCCGCGCTGCGCCGGCAGGTCTACCCGATGGCGCGTCGGCTGGCGACACGGCTGACCGCGAAGCGGCGACTCGGCCAGCGCGGGCGCCTCGACGTCCGTCGTACCGTCCGCGCGTCGCTGTCGAGTGGCGGCGTCCCGCTCACCACGATCTTCAAGCCGCACAAGCCGCACAAGCCCGAGCTCGTCGTGCTCTGCGACGTGAGCGGCTCCGTGGCCGCCTTCGCCCACTTCACCGTGCTGCTGTCGTTCGCGCTGCGCGAGCAGTTCGCGAAGGTCCGCGTCTTCGCCTTCGTCGACACCACGGACGAGGTGACCGACTTCTTCAGCGGGGGCGGCGACGTCGTCGACGCGCTGGCCCGCATGTCTCAAGAAGCCGACGTCGTCTGGTACGACGGCCACAGCGACTACGGGCACGCGTTCGAGGTGTTCGCCCAGAAGTGGCCCGACGCGGTCACACCGAAGACCTCGCTGCTGATTCTGGGCGACGCTCGCACCAACTACCGCGCGCCCGCGCTCCCCGCGCTGCGCAGCATGGTGCGCCACGCCCGCCACGCGTTCTGGCTCAACCCTGAGCCGCGCCAGTACTGGTCCTCGGGGGACTCCGCGGCGGCGACGTACGCCGAAATCATGCCGATGATCGAATGCCGCAACGTTGTGCAGCTGCAAGAGTTCGTGGAAGGCTTGCTGCCCTCTTAACGCATACGTAACCGCGTGGCGGGTATGATCGTTCGTACGTAATGCGGTACAACTAGTTCCTGTCAGATACCTACCTAGACTTGGGGTCGGTCACACATGCGTATGACGGCTAAGCGGATGCGCCTCACGGTGCTCCTCGCGACTGCGGGCACGGTTGTGCCGCTCGCGCTGGGAGGCTCCGCCTCGGCTGCCGGAGCCGGCGGGGTCTCGAATGACCCGAACCCGCCGATCAACGGCACGATTGCGGGCTTCACCAATGGCGACTTCGCCTACCTGGACGCGCTGAACGTCGGCTCGCTGAGCCTGGCGCAGCTCACGTTGGCGCAGAGCGCCGCGGGTGTGTCGAACGGCACCCTCCAGACGGAGAACAGCCTCGGCGAGAAGCTGCTCACCACCAAGAGCGGGACCGGGCACAACGCCTACGGTCGCGCGGCTGGTGTCAGCCTCAACCTCGGTCAGGGCTCGAACTCCGTCCCGCAGGTCCAGCTGACCCAGGCCGAGACGGTGTCCCCGCCGCCGAACCAGGTCAAGACGGCGCGGGTCCTCAACCTGCCGCTGGCGCCGGTCGCCAACGTCGACGTCCAGCCGGACATCGCGACGGCCAACACGCCGGCGGACAACAACTTCTGTGTTCTCGGTGTGAACCACCCGCTCTCGGCGGGCCAGGCGACCATCGCGAACGCCGACGTGCTCCCGGTCACCAGCGCGGAGGCGGTTCTCGCCGTCGACGGCACGGTCCAGAACAACTCCCTCGAGGAGCTCGCGCCGAACAACTCCGGCGCGTTGGGCCTGGACTCGGCGACGCTGCTCCACACCGCTGAGATCCAGCTGTTCAAGGGCATCCCGGGCGCGACCATCGACATCAAGGTCATCAACCCGCTGGTCCTTCAGGCCTTCGCCGGTGGCGACGGCTCGTCGTTCGTCACCTACGGGTCGGGCGACAAGCAGAAGGACGTGCTCTCGATCACGGCCGGTGGCCAGACCGCCACGCTGACCGCCGAGCAGCTGCTCGGCAGCAACGGTCTGACGATCGACGTCGACGGCCTGCTGCGCGTCCAGATCGGCGGCAAGCCGACGATGAGCGTCACCAACGACAAGGTCACGGCCCTCGCGGACCTGATCAGCGTCCAGGTGATCAGCCTCAACAACAACACCGCGTCGAGCGTCGGTGGCCCGCTGGCCCCGCTGCTGAACCCGATCCTGACCCCGGTCCTGAGCGCGCTGAACGGCGCGACCCAGGCGATCGACAAGCTCCTCACCAGCCTGGGCATCAAGGCGGGCGTGGACCTGCGAGTCGGTCACTTCGAGGCCAACGCTCAGGTGCCGGCCGGCGGTATCCAGTGCAACATCCCGGTCAGCAAGACCCCGAGCACGCAGAACGTCACTGCGGGCAACCCGTTCAGCGTCACGCTGACCGCGGACAACCCGTACAACTGCACGATCGACAACCTCAAGTTCGAGGACAAGATCCAGTCGCAGACCGGTGACGTGAAGTGGACGGTGAGCAACACCTCGCCGAAGGCTGACGCCGGCTCGACCGACAGTGACCTGACGTGGAGCGGGCTCGGCTCGATCCCGGCAGGCGGCAGCAAGAGCGTCACGGTGACGCTCAACGTGCCGGCGGACTCGCCCAGCGGCGAGCTCGAGGACACGGCCATCGTCACCGGCACCTGTGCCACCGGCAACGGCCCGGGCACGGCCAACGTCCACCTCAGTGGCCTGGTCACCCTGCACGGCCCGACCGTCGAGGGCACCGGCCCGAAGACAGTGAAGCTGCTTCCGAACACCGGCTCCTCGCCGTGGCTGCCCATCGGCGGTGGCCTGCTGGCGATGACCGGCCTCGGCCTGGTGGCCGCCCGCCGCCGGACGATCGGCTAGTAGCTAGCTAACCGCTCAACGCGGAGGGGACGCACCGGCAACGGTGCGTCCCCTCCGTCGTTTGCGCCGGTAACCTCCCACCTTGTGACCGGCGCACAGGCGTCCCGGCCCCGGCGGATCGGGGTGATGGGCGGCACGTTCGATCCGGTGCACCACGGCCACCTCGTGGCGGCCAGCGAGGTCGCCGGTCGGTTCGCCCTCGACGAGGTCGTGTTCGTGCCGACCGGCCAGCCGTGGCAGAAGAGCCACGACCCGGTGAGTCCGGCGGAGGACCGCTACCTGATGACGGTCATCGCGACCGCCTCGAACCCGCAGTTCTCGGTGAGCCGGGTGGACATCGACCGGCCGGGCCCGACGTACACCATCGACACTCTCCACGACCTGCGCGAGCGGTACGGCGCGGACGCCGAGATGTTCTTCATCACCGGCGCGGACGCGCTGGAGGCGATCATCGGCTGGCACCGCGCCGACGAGCTGTTCTCCCTCGCTCACTTCGTCGGCGTCACTCGGCCCGGTCACGTGCTCAGCGACGCGGGCTTCCCGGTCGGCGCGGTCACCCTCGTGGAGGTGCCGGCGCTGGCGATCAGCTCCACCGACTGTCGGGACCGGGTCGCCAAGGGGGACCCGGTCTGGTACCTCGTTCCGGACGGTGTCGTGCAGTACATCTCCAAGCGCGGCCTCTACCGGGACCCGGCCCGGTGACCGGCAAGCGTCGGGCCGACCGCGAGCCCGATCCGGCCCGCCGCCCCGCCTCGCTGATCCCGCCGGCGGCTCCCGAGGTCTACATCCAGCCGGCGATGACCCGGCGTGAGGAACGCCGGCTGCGGCAGCGGCGGCAGCGGCGCAAGTACGCCAGCGCCGGCGGCGTGGTGATCGCCGCACTGGCGGTGGCCGCCGGCGCCACACTCGTGCTCGGCGTCCACCACGTCGTGACGCACAAGAGTGGCCCGACGCGTACCCAGGTGACCGTGCTGCTGCAGCTGACGGGCAGTGACGGCTCGGCCGCGGGCAGCGTGTTGCTCGCCGCCGACCCGCAGACCCACGAGGGCCTCGAGGTGCTGGTCCCCGGTCAGCTGATCACCGACGTGTGCGGGTACGGCGCGCAGGACTTCGGCGAGATCCTGGGCCTGCCCAACGGCGAGACCGCCTCGCGGGCGGCTCTGTCGAACGTGCTCGACGGGGTCACGATCGACGGGTCGTGGATCCTCACACCGACGCAGCTCGCCCGGCTGGTCGACGAGGTCGGCGGCATCACGGTCGACGTGGACACCGACGTCGTCCAGCACACGACGGGCGGCGGCGGGACGGTCGTCGTGGCGGCAGGGGCCGGCCAGCACCTGTCCGGGGCGCAGGCCGTCGCCTACGCGACCTACCAGTCCAACGGCGGGGCGGCGGCGGGCCTGGAACGGATGCAGCGGGTCGTGGACGGCCTGGTGCAGGCGCTGCCACGGACCGCGGCCGGGGTCGAGGCGCTGGTCCGCCAGCTCGGTTCGAGCGCGCAGCCCACCGACGGCGTCGCGCAGCTGTCCCAGATGCTGGTGGAGCTCGCCGCCGAGGACCAGACCGAGGCCGGGGTGTTCCCGACCGACCTGCCGGTCACCCCGATCGACGCCGGCGCCGCCTCGCCGTCGTACCGGCCGGACGACTCCGCCACCGGGATCCCGAGCCTGGTCCAGCATCGGCTTTCCGCCTCGTTGCCCGCCAGCACGGGCAACCAGCACGCGACGGTGCTGCTGCTCAACGGTGTCGGGGTGCCGGGGCTGGTCGGGACCGCCTGCCCGAAGCTGGCCGCCGCCGGGTTCACCTACTCGGGCAGCGGCAACGCGCCGACGTTCTCCCAGGCGAAGTCGCAGGTCGACATCTTCAGCAACGCCGACGTCGAGCAGGGCGACGCGCTTGCCAAGGCGCTCGGGCTGCCGGATTCCGACGTACGCCGCAGCGTGGTCAACCAGGACGTCGCGAAGTTCGTGGTCATCCTCGGCAGTGACTACCGGCCGTGACGGCGGCGCGCTGCCGGGTGAGGCGGCCGTGGCAGGCTAGACGAGTGACGTCGACGACCCGCGGCCGCTTGTGACCGCCTCCGCACGCAGCGTCGAGCTTGCCGAGGTCGCCGTCAGCGCCGCGGCCGACAAGCTCGCCACCGATCTGGCGATCATCGACGTCAGCGAGCAGCTGGCGATCACCGACTGCTTCGTCCTCGCCGCCGCGCCGAACGAGCGGCAGGTCAAGGCGGTGGTGGACGGCATCGAGGAGCGGTTGCTGGAGATCGGGGTGAAGCCGGTACGCCGGGAGGGCCAGCAGGAGGCCCGCTGGGTGCTGCTGGACTTCCTCGACATCGTCGTACACGTCCAGCACGCCGAGGAGCGCACCTACTACTCCCTCGAGCGGCTCTGGGCGGACTGCCCGTCCTTGCCGCTTCCGGCGGACGTGCTGCCGCCGGCGGCGGCCTCCGAGTCCTCGTGAGCCAGATGCGTCAGGTGCTGCTGCTTCGCCACGGCAGGACCGAGTGGAACGCGACCGGCCGGTTCCAGGGCCAGACCGAGTCCCAGCTCGACGCGATCGGGCGGGCGCAGGCTGAGGGTGCTGCCGTTGCGGTCGCGTCGATGCGCCCGGACGCGATCGTGAGCTCCGACCTGTCGCGGGCGCACGACACCGCCCTTGCCGTCGCGGCCGAGTGCGGGCTCGAGGTGGCCCTCGACCCGCGGCTGCGGGAGATCAACCTGGGGGCGTGGGAGGGGCTGACGCGCGCCGAGGCGCGGGCGCAGTTCGAGGAGGAGTACACCCGCTGGCAGACCGGCGAGGATGCCCGGCGCGGCGGCGGTGAGACCTACGCCGAGGTCGGCGCGCGCTGCCTGGAGTGCATCGACGAGTGGCTGGAACGGCTCGGGCCCGGTTGTCTGCTGGTCGCGGTCACCCATGGCAGCGCGGCCCGGGCCACGATCGGCACGATGATCGGGATGCACCCCGACACCTGGTGGCGGCTGGCGCCGCTGTCGAACTGCCGCTGGTCGCTGCTGGCCAACATCGGGCGCGGCTGGCGCATCGAGGAGCACAACGCCGGCAGCCCGCCGGACGAGGAAACCGGCGACGACGCCCGCTGACCACCCTGGCCCCGGCATTGCCCTGCGCCCGCCATTGCCGCCTGACGTCCCTAGAGCATCTTCAAACGGCCATCGCCCACTCGGCTAGACTCGTCGCCGCTTCACTTCGGGGCTGTGGCGCAGTTGGTAGCGCACTTGCATGGCATGCAAGGGGTCAGGGGTTCGAATCCCCTCAGCTCCACTCGAGAAACCGCAGGTCAGCGGCTTG
>DASZRO010000062.1 GCA_035550055.1 Mycobacteriales bacterium
TGCCAGCTCACCGCGCTCTGGGTGGACGAGGCGAGCGGCCGGTTCGAGACGATGCGCACGATCGCGCCGCCGGTGGGACGCGGCTGGGAGTGGATGACCGGCGGCTACGACTGGGACGCGGAGCTGGCCCAGCTGCCGGAATGGCTCGCCGAGAAGTCGACCGCGCCGTCGGTCGAACCCGGCCGGTACGACCTCGTCATCGACCCGTCGAACCTCTGGCTGACCATCCACGAGTCCATCGGTCACGCCACCGAACTCGACCGCGCCCTCGGCTACGAGGCGAACTACGCCGGGACCTCGTTCGCCACGCCCGACAAGCTGAACAACCTTCGGTACGGCACCGAGCTGATGCACGTCACCGGAGACCGGCAGGTCGACAACGGGCTGTCCACGATCGGCTTCGACGACGAAGGCGTCGCAGGTCAGACCTGGGACCTGGTCAAGGACGGCATCCTCGTCGGCTACCAGCTCGACCGTCGGACCGCGGCGCTGTCGGGCTACGACCGCTCGAACGGGTGCGCGTTCGCCGACTCCCCGCTGCACGTCCCGATCCAGCGCATGGCCAACGTGTCGCTGCAACCCGTCGCCGACGGTCCCTCCACCGACGACCTGATCGCCGGCATCGAGGACGGGCTCTACGTCGTCGGTGACAAGTCGTGGAGCATCGACATGCAGCGCTACAACTTCCAGTTCACCGGTCAGCGCTTCCATCGCATCAAGAACGGCCGCCTGGCCGGTCAGGTCCGCGACGCGGCGTACCAGTCGATGACGACCGACTTCTGGGGATCGATGTCGGCGGTCGGCGGACCACAGACCTACGTCCTCGGCGGCGCGTTCAACTGCGGCAAGGGCCAGCCGGGGCAGGTGGCCGCGGTCAGCCACGGTTGTCCGGCCGCGCGGTTCGACCATGTGCGCATTCTCAACGCGACGCAGGAGGCCGGACGCTGATGGCGCTCACTCCCCAAGACGCCGTCGAGCGGGCCCTTGCAACCTCGGCGGCCGATGGCTGCACCGTCATCGCCAACCATGACGCGACGAGCAATCTCCGCTGGGCGAACAACACCTTGACGACCAACGGCGTCACCGAGTCGCTCGGCGTGACAGTGGTCTCCACGGTCGAAGGACCCGACGGGTCGCGTGCGGCTTCGGTCAGTCGCAACACGACGTCGGCCGAGGAGATCGAAGACCTGGTGCGTGAAGCCGACGCGGCGGCACGCGCGTCGTCGGTCGCCGACGACGCGGCGCCACTCATCGAAGGCGGTGACGCCGCGGACTGGGACGCCGAGCCGGTCGAGGCGCCGGTCGCTGCGCTCGGCGGAATCGCCGAGTGGCTGGGTGAGATCTTCGGGGCGGCAAGTTCGGCCGGGCAGGGCCGTTACGGCTACGCCGAGCATTCCGTCGTCACGACGTACCTGGGCTCCTCGACCGGGCTGCGTCGGCGACACGCCCAGCCGGCCGTGCGGCTCGAGCTCACGGGACGCAGCGACGACGGCAAGCGATCGGCGTGGAGCGGGCAAGGCGCGGCGGACGTAGGCGCGATCGATCTCGCCGCGATCGAGGCGGACGTCGCGACGCGGCTGGCGTGGGGTGAGCGGCAGCTCGCCCTCGACGCGGGTCGCTATTCGACGATTCTGCCGCCGTCCGCGGTAGCCGACCTGCTGATCTATGCCTACTGGAGCGCAGGCGCCCTCGACGCCCATGAAGGACAGTCGGTGTTCTCCCGGCCGGGCGGTGGCACGCAGGTGGGACAACGACTGTCCGACGTCCCGCTGACGTTGCGCAGCGACCCGTCGATGCCGGGACAGGAGTGCTCGCCGTTCGTCGTCGCAGGAGCGTCGAGCCGGATGGCCTCGGTCTATGACAACGGCGCCGCAATCGAAGCGACCGACTGGATCCGCGACGGCAGCCTGGAGGCGCTGATCCAGACGCGGCACTCGGCTGCGGTCACCGGGTTGCCGTTCACACCCGGCGCGGACAACCTCGAGCTCAGCGCACCCGACACGACGGCCTCCGTCGCCGACCTCGTCGCGTCGACCGAGCGCGGCCTGTTGCTGACCTGCTTGTGGTACATCCGCGAGGTGGACCCGCAGACCTTGCTGCTCACCGGCCTGACGCGCGACGGTGTGTTCCTGGTCGAAGGCGGCGAAGTGATCGCAGCGGTGAACAACTTCCGCTTCAACGAGAGCCCGGTCGGCATGCTCCGGCGCATCGCCGAAGTCGGGCGAACCGAGCCGACGTTGGCGCGCGAGTGGGGCGACTACTTCACCCGCACCCGGATGCCGGCGTTGCGGATCGCGGACTTCAACATGAGCACGGTCTCGCAGGCGTCCTAGGCGGCCGACGCAGCGCGGCTACTCGATGCGGAAGCCGACCTTCATCTGCACCTGGAAGTGAGCGACCGCGCCGTCCTTGAGCTGTCCGCGAACCGACTGGACCTCGAACCAGTCGAGATTGCGCACGGTCTGCGCCGCTTTCGCGATCCCGTTGCGGATCGCCGCCTCGAGACTGTCCGGGCTGGTGCCGACGATCTCACTGATGCCGTACGTCTGGTCAGCCACGGCGGTTCCTTTCTCTAGGCAAACAGCCACTTTTCACTGCGACGACCGTACCTATGGACGGAACGTGTCTCTGTTTGGCACCCTGATCGCCAGCGCCTGGGCGGATCCGAGATTCGCGGGGGAACAGCGCACAGACGCTCCCGGACGCGGTGCCGGGCGGCTGCCCCCGTGGCTGCCCGGCACCGCCCGGCAATCGACGCGGGGGGCGTCTCAGGCCACGCCGGCGCGGCCCCGCAAGCCTGCCAGGTCGGTGATCACGATCGTTCGGCCGTCGACGTGGATCAGCCCGCGGGCGACGAAGGACGACAGTGCCGCGTTGACGCTCTGCCTGCTCCCGCCGGCGAGGTCGGCGAGCTTGCCCTGCGTCAGCGACACCACCGGCAGCCCGCCGTGAGCCGCCGACCCGTCGTGGTTGTCGACGAGCCGGAGCAAGGTCTTGGCCACCCGAGCAGGCAGGTCGAGCAGCCCATCGTCGGCGACCTGGTCACTGAGCCGGCGGATGGTTCGCCCGAGCTCGCGCACCACCCCGTCGATCAGCCGCGGGTCGCGGGACAACAGACTCAGGAACGCCGTGCGCGAGATCGCGAACACCTCGCTGACCTCGAGCGCTTCGATCGACGCCGATCGCGGCCGGTTGTCGAGAAGCGCGAGCTCGCCGAACGACCCGGGAGCTTCGATCACGTGAAGCGCTCGATGCCCTCCGGTCCGCGCCTCGCGCTTGACGAGGACGCAGCCGCGCGCCACGACGTACAAGCCGTCGCCCTCGGTGCCCTGCTGGATGATCAGGGAGCCGCGCGGGTACACCTTGCGCTCGGCCGCGGTCGCGATCGACTCGAGCTGCGGTTCCGGCAGCCGGCTGAACATCGGCACCGACCCGAACAGCGTGATCAGCTCGGCTCTCGTCCACTCCCGCCGGCTTGCGGTTGCCCTGCCCATGACCCCCCGATGACACGATGCGGCCGCGGACAGCATCCCACGCAACCCGGGTGCCCGGGACGCGCCGCGGCCGGGCTAGGTGAGTCGAACGACGTCGCCGACGATGAGGACGGCGGGCGGCTTGACGCCCGCCGCTCTCGCGGCGCCGGCGAGGTCGGCGAGACGCGCCCGCACCACTCGCTGCTGCGGCAGGGAGGCGTTCTCGACGACCGCGGCACCACAGTCCGGCGATCGCCCGCCTTCGATGAGAGTGGCCGCGATCGCCTCCAGGTTGCCCACCGCCATCAGCAGGACCAGGGTGGCGTTGGTCGCCGCAAGGGTTGCCCACTCCACGGTCGAGCGGGCATCGCCGGGTGGCACGTGACCGCTCGCGACCACGAACTGCTGGGTCGTCCCGCGCTCGGTGAGCGCAATGCCGGCGAGCGCGGCCGCGGCGGTCGCGCTGGTCACTCCCGGCACGACCTCCACCTCGACCCCGGCGGCGCGGCAGGCGTCGACCTCCTCGCTGCCCCGCCCGAGCACGAACGAGTCGCCACCCTTCAGCCGTACGACGCGCTGACCAGCCTGCGCTCGCGCGACGAGCAACGCGTTGATGTCGGCTTGCTCGGCGGCGTGGCCGCCCGGCGTCTTGCCGACGTCGACGACTTCGATCTGGGCGTCGAGGGAGCCGAGCAGGCCGGTCGGGCCGAGCCGATCGGTCACCACCACATCGGCGTCCTGAAGTGCGCGAAGCCCCTTCACGGTGAGCAGGTCCGGGTCCCCCGGTCCCCCACCGACCAGCGTCACGCGGCCGGCGGCGCCGCGGTGCCGCCGAGGCGCGAGCGACCCACTGCGCAGACCGTTGCCGATCAGGTCCCGAAGCTCGGCCGCGCGCGCGGGGTCTCCGCTCGCCGACACCGCGACGGTCAGCTCGTCGACCTCCGCGACCGCGGGACGCCAGGCGGCGGAACTGGCGGCGTCGTCGGCGCGCACACACCACACGCCGCGGGCCTGCGCAGCCGTCGAGACCTGCGCGTTCACGCCGGGGTCGTCGGTGCAGGCGAACACCAGCCACGCCCCGTCCACATCGCCGTCGGCGTACGCGCGCTCGCGTCGCTCCACCGCCAGGTCGGCGATCTCCGGCGAGATCGACGGCGCCACGACTACGACATCCGCGTGCGCGTCGACCAGCCCGCTGACCCGTCGCGACGCAACCCGGCCGCCCCCGACCACGACCACCCGGCGGCCGGTCAGGTCCAGAAAGATCGGGTAGCGCACCGACCCATGGTGTCAGGCGGACGGTGTCAGGCGGACGGTGTCAGGCGGGCGCGCTGCCGAACAGCCGGTCGCCGGCGTCCCCCAGGCCGGGGACGATGTAGGAGCGCTCGTCGAGCCGCTCGTCGACGGCGGCGACCACCAACGACACGTCGTCGGACGGAAACGCCGCACTGACCCGGGCGATCCCTTCCGGAGCGGCGAGCAGGCACACGCAGGTCACCGCTTCAGCGCCGCGGGCGAGCAGCGCCTCGACGACCGCGACCAGCGTGCCGCCGGTTGCCAGCATCGGGTCGAGCACGAAGACGTCGCGTCCCGCCGCATCGTCCGGCAGCCGGTCGGCGTACCAGGACGGCTGGGCGGTCCGCTCGTCGCGCGCCAGCCCGGCGAAGCCGACCTCGGCGTCAGGGAGCAGCCGGATCAGACCGTCGAGCATGCCCACACCTGCCCGCAGCACGGGCACGACCAGCGGCGGCGGGGAGGTGAGCCGCACACCGGTGGTCCGTGCGATCGGGGTTGTGATCGCGACCGCCTCGACCGACACGGACCGGGTGGCCTCGTAGGCGAGCAACGTGACGAGGTCGTCGACGAGCCGGCGAAACACCGGCGTCGTGGTCTGCACGTCGCGCAGCGTCCCGAGCTTGGCGGCCACCACCGGGTGGTCGACGACGGTCACCCTCACGACGGCAGCCCCTTCAGCTCTCCTCGCCGATGTCCTCGTTCCACAGCTTCGGGTTCGCGGCGATGAACTCTCGCATCAGCGTCTTGCACTCCTCGTCGTCGGCGACGACGACCTCGACCCCTCGTGACCGCAGGTGCTCCTCGGCGCCCACGAAGGTGACGTTCTCGCCGACCACCACCCGCGGGATGCCGTAGAGCAGGATCGCGCCGCTGCACATGTCGCACGGCGACAACGTCGTGTACATCGTCGACCGCCGGTAGACGCTCGCCGGCTGGCGGCCGGCGTTCTCCAGCGCGTTCGTCTCCCCGTGGTGGATCGCGCTGCCGTGCTGCACCCGGCGGTTGTGACCGCCCGCCAGCAGCTGTCCGTCGGCGACCAGCGCGGCACCGATCGGGACCCCACCCTCCTCGCGGCCGGTGCGCGCCTCCGCGATGGCCGCGTCGAGCCAGCGCCGGTCGTCGTCGGAGAGCTCGGTCACGTCGCCGCGGTTGCCTTCGTCCGGCCGAGACCGGCCTGGTAGAGCACGAAGTAGACGACGGCGGCGAGCACGAACCCGACCTCCGGGGTGAGGTCGCCGAGGTTCGGGTGGTTGCGTACGACGTAGCCCATGAACTCGGTCTGGTTCGAGAACAGCAGGATCGAGACGGCGCCGCCGACCGCCATGGCGATCGGTCCTGCCCAGCTCGTGTGCCGGTGGTCGTAGAGCAGATCCGCGTGGTTGCCGCGCCGGAGCACCTGGTCCACGAACACCACGGCCAGCCACGGGGCGATCCAGTACGCGATGACCAGAAGGAAGTTGTTGTACTTCTCGGCCGCGTCGTGGAGGCCGGTCCACGCGACGATGAAGCCGGCGACGCCGAACACGCCGGCGATCATCGCGCGCCGCAGCTTCAACGGGATCTTGAAGCCGAGGGTGTTGAACGAGATCGAGCCCGAGTAGATGTTGATCGCGTTCGCCGCGACCGCCCCCAGCGCGATCGCGATCAGGGTGAAGTCGGCGATGCCGGTCGGCAGCGGGTTGGTGAACTGGCTCGTCGGCGAGTCTCCCTTCGCGCCGATCGTCGCCGAGGCGGCGCCGATGATCTCCAGCGCGATGCAGGACAGCGCCACGCCGAACCCGGCCCACCAGCCGGTCGCCGCCTTGGAGGTCTTCGGGTCGAAGTAGCGGGTGTAGTCGCTCGCGTAGGGGTTCCACCCGCACGCGTATCCGAACGTGGCCGCGGTCGCCAGCGTGAAGCCGCCGTACGTGCCGTAGCCGCCGGCACCCTGACCGCCGTAGTGACCCTTGGAGAACGTGTAGATCCCGGCGAGGACGAAGGCGACCAGCAGGATCGGAAACGCGAGCTTCTCGAACAGATGCACCAGGTTGTGCCCGTACAGCGCGATCGCGATCTGCGCTGCGACGATGATCAGCAGGCAAAGCACCTTGTTCCAGTGCAACAACGTGTTGAGCGCCAGCGCACCCGACACGCTGTTGACCGCGAACCAGCCGACGCCCGCGATCAGCGCGTTGATACCCGCCGGCAGGATGTTGCCCCAGTAGCCGAACGAGATCCGGGACAGCACCATCTGCGGTACGCCGTACTGCGGGCCCTGGGCGGACAGCCCGGCGTGGGTGATCGACCCCAGGACGGTGCCGAGGACGATCGCGCCGACGGACTGGCTGAAGCTCAGGCCGAAGAACTCGATGCAGATCACGCCGACGAAGACGGTCGCGAACTCGAAGTTCGGCGACATCCAGGTCCAGAACAGGTTGAGCGGCTTGCCGTGCCGCTCGGCGAGCGGAATGAACTCCGCGCCGCCAGGCTCGATGACGGCGACCTTCTCGCCGTAGTCGCCTTCCCGGATCTCGGTGTTGGCCGCGAGCCCGGCCTCGTCTTGAACCGTCGTCATCTGCTGGATGCCCTCCCGGTCGTGGTGGTCGGGATGCTAACCATCGAACGCGTCGTGGATGTCACATGCCGAGCTGCCACGCCGTGTCCCGTTACAGCCGACGCAGGTGTGACGGGTGGGGCAGGACAGCTGCCGGTAATCCGGCGGCCATCTGGTTTTCAGGTGCGACTCAGGTGGGCAGAGCAAGGTCAGGCCATGAGTACATCGACGGCGCGAGCACAGCGCGGCGAGTCCCGCCGCGAGACGTTGCTGACCGACTTCACGCTCGCCCCTCTCACGCCCCAGGAGCGGCGGCGTGCCGCGCTGACGGTCTGCCGCGGTTCCGAGACCGTCGACGAGGCGCGCGAGCTGCTCAGCGCCCTCGGCCTGCTCGACGACGCGGCCATCCGGGGCGCGGCGTAGCCGCCGCTAGTCGGTGAGGTCGGGGATGTCGACGCCCGCGATCCCCGGCTGCTTGTTCATGCAGTCCTCGACCTCCGCGATCTCCTTGTCGTTGGCGTGATCGATCCGGAAGCGCACGTCCCCGACGAGATCCGCGGTCGGGCCACTCGTGTCGAACGGCTCGGGCACCGCCTCCGGCGTCACGTGCTCGCACGCGGTCAGCGCCGCCTTGTGCTCGGCCTGCGTCGCATTGGGCGAGAAGTAGAAGACCAGCTCCCGCTTGGTCAGCGCCGAGGTGTTGCACCCCGCCAGCGCCAGCGTCGTACCGGCGGCGAGCGCGGCGACCAGCAACCGTCGTACTCCCTGTGGCGCCGCGTGGGACGCGACCATCACCGAAACCTCCTGGTGCAGCACACCCCGGCGTCTGTCAGCCTACGGGCATGACCAACCAGCCCATCGAGAGCTACGCGCTTCTCGGCGACCTGCACACCGCCGCGCTGGTGAGCCGCCTCGGCACGATCGACTGGCTCGCGTTTCCGCGATTCGACTCCGGGGCGTGCTTCGCGGCTTTGCTCGGAGACGACGAGAACGGGTCGTGGCAACTCGCACCGGCGGGCCGGCCGGAATGCACCCGCCGCCGGTACCGCGGCGACACGCTCATCCTCGAGACGGAGTGGGAGACCGCCGGCGGCGCCGTGCGGGTCATCGACTTCATGCCACCGCGCGGCGAGGCACCGGACGTGGTGCGGATCGTCGAGGGCATTTCGGGCTCGGTCGACATGGAGACGACGATCCGGGTCCGATTCGACTACGGCTCGATCCTGCCGTGGGTGCGCCAGCTGAACGGCGGGCTGCGGATGATCGCGGGACCCGACTCGCTGTGCCTGCGCTCCCCCGTCAGCCTCGCCGCAGATGGCACCAGCCACGTCGCGCGGTTCCGGGTGAACGCGGGCGATCGCATCCCGTTCGTCCTCACCTGGCAGGCGTCCCACCGCCACCCGCCGCGGGCGATCGATCCTGAGCAGGCGTTGCGCGACACGGAAAGCGAGTGGACCGCCTGGGTCGCAACCTGCCACTACGACGGCGAATGGCGGGACGCCGTGATCCGGTCCCTGGCCACGTTGAAGGCGCTGACCTACCGGCCGACCGGCGGGATTGTCGCGGCCGCCACGACCTCCCTTCCGGAGGCGATCGGCGGTGAGCGCAACTGGGACTACCGGTACTGCTGGCTACGCGACGCGACGATGACGCTGCAGGCGCTGCTCTACGCCGGCTGCACCGACGAGGCCAAAGCCTGGCGCGAGTGGCTGCTGCGCGCCGTCGCCGGCGACGCCAAGGACATGCAGATCATGTACGGCATCGCCGGGGAGCGGCGGCTCACCGAGTTCACGCTGCCGTGGCTGTCCGGCTACGAAGGGTCGACGCCGGTGCGGGTCGGCAACGAGGCGTCGGGCCAGTTCCAGCTGGACGTGTACGGCGAGCTGCTCGACGCCCTGCATCTGGATCGTGAGTCGGGCCTTACCGCCCACGACGACTCGTGGGACCTGCAGCGCACGATCCTGGACGAGCTCGAGGGCCGCTGGGCCGCGCCCGACCAGTCGCTGTGGGAGATGCGCGGCGACCCGCGTCACTTCGTGCACTCGAAGGTGATGGCCTGGGTCGGCCTCGACCGCGCAGTCCTGGCGGTCGAGAAGTTCGGACTCGACGGGCCGGTCGACCGTTGGCGCGCGGTGCGCGACGACATTCACGCCGAGGTGTGCGCGAAGGGCTACGACGCAGACCGCGGCACGTTCACCCAGTCGTACGGCTCGAAGGGGCTCGACGCCTCGACGTTGCTGATCCCCCAGGTCGGCTTCCTGCCCGCCACCGACGAGCGGGTGGTCGGCACCGTCGAGGCGATCGCCCGGGATCTCACCCACGACGGTTTCGTGCTGCGCTACGACACCTCGCAGGCCGCCGACGGCTTGCGAGGGACCGAAGGCGCCTTTCTCGCGTGCACTCTGTGGCTGGCCGACGACCTCCACCTCATCGGCCAGGAGGCCCGCGCCAGGGAGACCTTCGAGCGGGTCCTCGACCTGCGCAACGACGTCGGGCTGCTCTCCGAGGAGTGGGACCCCAAAGCGAAGCGGCAGCTCGGGAACACGCCGCAAGCGTTCAGCCACGTGCCGCTGGTCAACACCGCCCGGGCGCTGTCCACGACCGGGGCAAAGACCGGGAGGGTGTCGCGCCGCGAGCCGCGTCACCACCGCGCGGAGCGGGGTCGATAGGCTGTGCGGGCAATCGCCGGAACGTCAACGCGGAGATGTCTGTGAGCACCGAGGACAAGTTCGTCATCGTCATGGCCGTCTTCAGCGTGCTCCTGCTCATCGCGGGCACCGTCATCGCCAAGGCCCTGTCCACGGCACACCCCAAGGTGATCCGCACGATGTGGCCGGTCGCCGCCGCGCTGACCGGCGCCTGCTACGCCGCGCTGGTCTACATCGCGCGCTACAACGTCAAGGGGTGACGAGTGCGCGCTACGCGCTCGGACGCGCGGCAGGCACCACTGCCGCGGCGCTGTCTCGTCTCACCGGCCGGGGTGACGGCACGACGGTCGGCGGTCGGCTGACCCTCGCGATCGCGCCCGACGCGCTGGCTCTTTCGGCGGCGGGCCGCGAGCTCGCCCTCGTCAGCGGCACCAACGGCAAGAGCACGACCCGGTCGTTCCTGGTCGCGGCACTCGAGACGCTCGGTCCGGTGGCGAGCAACGCCGGTGGGGCGAACCTCCCCACCGGGCTGACCGCCGCGCTCACCCGTGACCGTCGTTCGCCCCGCGGCGTCCTCGAGGTCGACGAGCCCTTCCTGCCGCACGTCGTCGACGCGGTGCGGCCACGAGCGGTGACGTTGCTCAACCTCAGCCGCGACCAGCTCGACCGCTACGCCGAGGTACGCCGGCTGGCGAGCATCTGGCGGGACAGCGTCGGCAAGCCCACGGGCCCGACGGTGATCGCGAACTGCGATGACCCGCTGGTGACGTGGGCAGCCTCCGACGCCGACCGGGTGGTGTGGGTCGCGGCAGGCCAGCGCTGGCACGACGACACGTCGGTCTGCCCGAGCTGCGGCGGCGTGCTGTCGCGGTCGGGCACCGACTGGTCGAGCTCGTGCGGGCTGCGCCGACCCGAGCCTGCTTGGCGGACCGAGGGCACCACTGTGGTGGACGCCGGCGGGACGCGACACGAGGTGCGCCTCGGCGTACCGGGCGTCGTCAACGTGGGCAACGCGGCGCTGGCCGCCGCGACCGCCGCACTGTGGGGTGTCGCGCCGGACGAGGCGTTCGCCGCGATGAGCGCCATCCGGACGGTCGAGGGCCGCTACCTGTCGACGACCTTCCACGGCTCGCCGGTGCGCCTGCTGCTGGCGAAGAACCCGGCCGGCTGGACCGAGGCGCTGAGCATGGTGCCGGCGCAGTGCCGCAACGTCGTCATCTCGGTCAACGCCCGCGCCGCCGACGGGCGAGACCCGTCGTGGCTGTGGGACGTACCATTCGAGCAGCTGGCCGGCAAGCGCGCCGTTGCCACCGGCGAACGCTCCCGGGACGTCTCGCTGCGGCTGCGCTATGCCGGAGTGGACTGCGTGCGGGTGGACGAGCCGGCCGCGGCGCTGGCGGCCGCAACGAACGACGGGCCGGTCGAGGTCCTCGCGAACTACACCGCGTTCCAGGTCTACCGGCGGGTGGTCGGCGATGCCTGACCCGGTGCGGATCGCGTTGCTCTATCCGGCGGTCCTCGGCACCTACGGCGACGGCGGCAACGCACGGGTGCTCGCCGAACGGCTCCGGTGGCGCGGTCTTTCGGCCGAGGTCATCGCAGTCGACATCGACCAGCCGCTGCCCGAGCAGGCCGACCTCTACGTGCTGGGCGGGGGCGAGGACAGCGCGCAGACCCTCGCGGCGTCACGGCTGGCCGACGGCAGGTTGCGCCGCGTCGCGGAAGGCGGCGCGACGCTGTTCGCGGTGTGCGCGGGCTTCCAGATCCTCGGCGAGACATTCCTCGACGCCACCGGCTCGGCGTTTCCCGGACTGGGCATCCTCGACTGCCGCACCGACCGGCTGGAGGGTCCGCGCGCGGTCGGCGAGCTGCTCGTTGCGCCCGAGCTGCCCGGCGTCGGCCTGCTCACCGGCTACGAGAACCACGGCGGGCGTACGACCCTCGGCCCGGGAGCGACCGCGCTCGGAACCGTCCGGGTGGGAGTCGGCAACGGTGATCGGGCAGTCGACGGCGCGGTCCAGCACAACGTCGTCGCGACCTACCTGCACGGCCCTGCCCTGGCGCGCAACCCTGCCCTGGCCGATTACCTGCTCTCGACGGTCGTCGGGGAGCTTCAGCCGGTCGACGACAGCGAGGCCGAGGAGCTGCGCCGCGAACGCATCGATGCGGTCACGTCAGTGGCACGGCTTCGGGCGCGCCGCCAGTGGCGGCCACCTGCCCGCGACCGCTGACGCGAGAGCCGAACGCGCCGTACGCCGCGGTGAACCCGACCATGATCGCCATCGCTGCGATCGGGATGCCGGAGTCGTTCAGGCAGACGCCGAGCACCGCGGTCACCGTCGCGGCAATCGCTCCGGCGCGCAACCCCGGGTCGGACCGCAACGCCGCAGCCACCCGCCGGTGGCCGGCCAGCAACGCGACGATCGCGACCGCCACGACGAACGTGCCGACGGTCAGCCCGAAGGTCGAGACCGCCGCGTCGAACTTTCGATGGACCTCGGTGCCTGCCCCGCCGTGCAGCACCTGGCCGACGAAGCGCCCCACGTGGCTCTGCTCCGTGGCGGGTCGCGAGTAGTCGGCGAGGGCAACCCCGATCGCGACGACGGCGGTCGTGACAGCCACGACGAGCGCCCGGCGCCACGTGAACCTCAGCCGGAGGAGCAGTGCGATCAGCACGATGGCTCCGGGCACGAGCGAGAACACCCCGCCGATGTCGTCGCCGAGCGGCGGTGCGCCGTCGACCACCACGGCGGTCCCGGCGATCAGCGCGCCGGCGACGACGCCGCGGCGCCCGCCGACCAACCCACCGACCAGCCCTGCGAGAAGCAGGCCCGATGTCGCGATCTCCGCGAAGTCCAGGTTGCCGACGCCGGAGAACCTACCGGCGACGATCGGGTTGTCCCCGAGCGGCGCCGACAGCTGGAGGTGGGCGCCGGTGAGCTGGTCGGCGACCAACGCGACGAGAGTCGCGGCCAGCGGCACGACGGCGGCGTACACCGCGCCCTTGCGCGCCGCCACCGCAGCCGCGACGAGTGCGATCACCAAGGCGCCACCGCCGACGATCGCCGCATAGACCGGCTGGCCCCACCGCCACCACGGGAAGGCGTTGCCGATGAAGACCATGACCGGCGCGGGCGCCAGCAGCCGGGCCAGCCAGCGGGCGGCCAGCCGGCATCCGGCGACGGGGATCAGCGTGAGGACGATCAGCACCATCGTCGCGATGCCGAGTGCGAGGAACGTCCGCTGCCCGAGCGTCCGCTGGTCGTAGGCGTGCCGGTCGTCGTCGACGAACGATGCGATCGGGGGAACGCGGACGCCGCTTTGCTGCATCGGTCGGCCGACGATCACCGACGGCACCCTGACCCCTTCGATCGTCATGATCGTCGGAGCGATGTCGATCAGCTGGACGTACGGCGCGCGGCCGGCGGCCGACGAGCGGAGCTCGGTGTGGGACCAGCCCGGGCCGGAGATGGCGAGCACGTGCAGGTGCGCCTTGCCCGAGGAGATGTCGCTGATCCCGGCGACGATCACCGTTGCCCCCGCCGGGACCGCCGACAGCGTCTGGGCGAGATCAGTGTCCGCGACCCGCGCCGCCGGCGCTCGGTCGGCGTCGGGGAGCAGGTAGTACATCTCCGGGTCGAGCGTCGCGATGACCGCCCCTTTCGGAGCCTTCTCGGCCTCTCGCACCGCCGCCGGCATCGCCGGGACCTGGACCTGAAGCGCTCCGTCCTCCCCCGCCAGCATCGGCGCGGCGAGCGGTCCCACCGTGATGGTGGCGACACCCGCCTGTCGAAGCGTCGTGCCGAGCAGCCCGAGGACGGTCTTGTACTTGCTCGCGCCGTTGCCGCGGCGCAGGCTCGCCCAGTCGGCGGCCGGGATCGGGCAGTCGCCATCCGGGTCACCGGTGCGGTTGCCGGCGGTCACCGCCAGGATGCCCGCCGAGCATCGGGTGACGCCGCCCGAGGTCTTGACGCTGAGCTCGCCGACCGCGCTGTGTGCGACCAGATGTCGCAACGTCGGCATGTCTTCGACGTCGGACCACCGCAGACCGGGGATCGCGACGAGAACCACAACCGGCCGGTTCGACGGCGAGCCCGCCGCGGATGCCGTGACGAGCGGGAGCCCGACGACGAATGCGACCGCTGCGAGGAGCAGCAGCGCGACCCGGCGCGGCCTCACAGTCCGTCGCGGATGATCTCGACCGGCCCGAGGCCGAGCGAGGGCAGATCGTCGACGAAGCCGGCGGCGTCCCCCACGATGACCGTGACGAAGTCGTCCGGCCGCAGGTATTTGCGCGCCGACGCGTTGATCTCGTCGAGGCTCACGTCGAGGATGCGCGCGCGCAGGTCGTCGAAGTGGCGATCCGAGAAGCCGTGCGTGGCGATGTCCCCCAGGCCCGACGCCACCGCCGAGACGCCGGCGAAGTTCACCGGGAACACGCCGGCCCGGTAGGCGCGCGCCTGCTCGACCTCCTCGGCCTGCAGGCCGTCGGCAGGCACACGTTCGATCTCGGCGACGATGTCGGCGAGGGCGGGGACCGTGACCTCGCTCTGCACCGCGGCGCGGGCGGCGAAGACGCCGCCGTGCTTGCGGGTGTCGAACCCGCCGAAGGCGCCGTAGGCGTAGCCCTTCTCCTCGCGGATCTTCATGTTGAGCCGTGAGGAGAACATCCCGCCGAGGACCAGCGCCATCGTCGTCACCGCCACGTAGTCCTCGACGGCACGAGCCGGGCCGTCATGACCCACCATGACCACCGACTGCACCGAGCCGGGCCGGTCGACGACGACAGTCCGGCGGCCTGACTGGTGGGGAACGACGTCCGGCGGCGCGCCGCCCGACGGGCTGCCCTCCCAGCCGTCGAAGACCGTCTGCCCGAGTTCGTCGACGTCGACGTCGGCCAGGTCACCGACGACCACGAGAGTGGCGGTCTCCTTGCGCAGCCGGGCGTCGCGGTAGCGGCGGATGTCCTCGCGGCCGAGCGCGTCGAGGCTCGACTGGGTTCCGCCGTCAGGCGCCGCGTAGCGGCTGGTCGGCGCGAACAACGCCGCTCCCAGCGCCTCCGCCGCCAGCACCGCAGGCTGGCTGCGTTCGATGCTGATCTCGTCGATGCGCTCGTCGAGGACGCGGTCCAGGGCGTCGTCGGTGAAGCTCGCGGCACGGACCGCGTCCGCGAGCAGCTGCGTCGCCGCCGGCAGCTCGCTCACGGGAACCTCGAAGCCGGCCCGAAGCGAGTCCCAGTCGCTCGCGGCCCGCCACCCCGCGCCAAGCCGCTCGCCTGCCACGCCGAACTCGTACGCGTCACGGCCGGCCGCGCCCTCGGAGAGCGCACGGGCGACGATCTCGGCGATGCCTTCGTGCCCTCGGGGCTCCAGCGCCGCACCCGCGTCGAACACCACCGACGCGACCGCGAGCGGCCGGCCGGGCAGATGAGCCGCCATGACACGGCCACCTGCGACCGACCGTCGCTCGAAGGACGGGAAGTGCCAGTCGCGAGGCGCGCCCGGAGCCGGACGTGGTGCTACCGGAGTCATGCGGCGACTTCCTCGTCGCCGGCCTCCGGAAGGAAGGTGAGCACGACGCGGTTGTCCCGCGTCATCACCTCCGCGATCACCTCCGTGACCTGCTGCGCGGTGACCCGCAGCAATGACGGCAGCGCCTCGTTGACCAGGCCCGGGTCGCCGAGCAGCGTGGCGTACTCGCTGAAGGTGTCGGCGCGGCCGTCGACCGACGCCATGTGGTGCAGCCACTGGCTGGTCAGCAACGCCTTCGCGCGGTCGAGCTCGTCGTCGGTGACGCCGGCGGCAAGCCGGTCGACCTCGGCGTGATAAGCCTGCTCGAGCTGCTCGATCGCGACGCCCTCGCGTGCCGGAAGGTCGGCGATCGTGAGCGTCGCACCGCCGATGAACGGCCAGGAGTCGACGATCGCGTCGCTGGGCTGCAGCAGCTGCTGGTCGAGCACCAAAGACTTGTACAGCCGGCTGCCGCGCCCACCACCGAGAACCGTGGCGGCGACCTGCATCGCGTCGTACTCGGCCGTCCCGAACGCAGCGGTGCGGTAGGCGATGAAAGCGCGCGCGACCGGCACCCGGTCGGTGACGGTGGCACGCACCTCACTGCCGATCCGTGGCGCTACCTCGGTCGACGGCGGCGTCGGGTAGCTGCCCTTCGCCGCGATGGCGCCGAAGTAGGTCTCGGCGAGCCGGAACGCTTCCTCGGACTCCACGTCGCCCACGATCGACAGGACGGCGTTGTCGGGGCCGTACCAGGTTGCGTAGAAGCTTCTGGCGTCTTCGAGCGACGCCGCGTCGAGGTCGGCCATCGAGCCGATCGTCGAGTGGTGGTACGGGTGGCCCGCGGGGAAGCTCAGCTCGTGCAACCGGTCCAGCCACGAGCCGTAGGGCTGGTTGTCGCGGGTCTGCCGCTTCTCGTTCTTCACGACGTCGCGCTGGTTGTCGAGGTTGTCCTGGTCGAGCGCGTCGAGCAGCCCGCCCATCCGGTCGGCCTCGAGCCAGAGCATCGTCGCCAGGTGATGAGACGGCACGGTCTCGTAGTAGTTCGTGCGATCGCACCAGGTCGTGCCGTTCAGGGTGCCGCCGGCTGCGTTGACCGCGGCGAAGTGTTCACCGCGAGCGACGTTGGCCGAACCCTGGAACATGAGGTGCTCGAAGAGATGCGCGAAGCCGGTGTGACCCTCCGTCTCGTGCCGGGAGCCCACGTCGTACCAGATGTTCACCGCCACGACCGGGGCGAGCCGGTCTTCGCTGACGATCACCTTCAACCCGTTGTCGAGCGTGCGGGTGCTGAACGGGTAGGTCACTGACGGCGGCACGCCGGTCAGCATATTGACGGCCGCTGAGGACCAGCGTCAGTTGACCTGTCGCTCCCGGCCGGTCCAGTACGGCTCGCGCAGCTTGAACTTCTGAACCTTCCCGGTCGCCGTACGCGGGATGACGTCGACGAAGTCGATCGACGTCGGCGCCTTGTAGCCGGCCATCCGCTGCTTGCAGTGGGCGATCAGGTCCGCCTCGCTGCAGGTGGCGTCGGGGCCGCGGACGACGATCGCCTTGATCGTCTCGCCCCACTTCTCGTGCGGTACGCCGATGACGGCGCACTCGACGACGCCGGGTGCCGAGAACAGGCAGTCCTCGACCTCGATCGAGGAGACGTTCTCCCCGCCCGTGATGATGATGTCCTTCTTGCGGTCGGAGATCGTGAGGTAGCCCTCGACGTCGATCACCCCGCCGTCGCCGGTGTGGAACCAGTCGTCCTCGAGCGCGTCCGCGGTCGCGTCGGGCTGCTGCCAGTAGCCCTCGAGCACCACGTTGGAGCGGGCCTGCACCTCGCCGGAGTCGCTGATCCGCAGCGTCACGCCCAGCGCCGGAGCGCCGGCGCGGCTGAGCTCCTTGGAGATCTCGGTGATCGGCCGGCCCGCCTGCTCCCGCCGGCGCCGGTTGATGGTCAGCAGCGGGGAGGTCTCGGTGAGGCCGTAGATCTGGCAGAACTCCCAGCCAAGCTCGTCCTCGATGCGCTCGATGGTCCTCGACGGCGGCGGGGCCCCGGCGCAGACCACGCGGGCACGCCGGCCGGCGCCCGGGATCGGCCCTTCCCACGTCGCTCCGGCTTCGAGCACCGCGTTGACCACCGCCGGCGCGGCGCACATCAGGGACACGTCGTGGCGTGCGATCCGGTTGAGGATCTCGCCGCCGTCGACTTTGCGCAGCACCACCTGCGGGACGCCGAGCGCAGCCGTCGTCCACGTCATGCCCCAGCCGTTCGCGTGGAACATCGGCAGGGTGTGCAGGTAGACGTCCCAGTCGCTGACGCCCGCGTGCATGCCGAAGGTGACCGCGTTGAGCCAGACGTTGCGGTGGGTGAGCTGCACCCCCTTGGGCCGGGCTGTGGTCCCGCTCGTGTAGTTGATCGTCGCCGTGGCGTCCTCCGACGCATCCGCCCACGGCTGCGGCTCGCGGTCGAAGCGCAGCAACGCGTCGTCGCTTTCCGCGCCGAGCAGGAACCGGTGCTTGGCCGAGACGGTCGGGATGTCCTCGTTGGTCTCCGGGTCGACGAGCAGGACCGTCGCGCCGGAGTGCTCGACGATGTACTCGACCTCCTCGGTGCGCAGTCGGAAGTTGATCGGGACGAGGACCCGCCCGGAGGCAGGCACGGCGTAGTACAGCTCGAGGTGGCGTGCGGCGTTCGGAGAGACGACCGCAACCCGCTCTCCCACGCCGACCCCGAGCTCGTCGAGGCCAGCCTGCAGCGCACGAACCCGGCGGGCGACGGCGCCGTAGGTCAGCTCGCCCAGACTGTCGTGAGCAGTCGGCTCGTCGATGACGCCGATCCGGTCGGCGTAGACGGTCTCGGCGCGTGCGAGAAAGTCAGCAGTGGTCAGCGGCACCTTCATGGCCGGGACGATATGCCTCGACCCAGCGCCCCGCTTCATCGCGGCGACCAAGAGCGCGGCCGATCCCCTGTCGCCGAGCCCTACCTTTTTGGTCTTTCAGACCCCCTTGAAAGACCAAAAGCGTTGGGCTCGACGTTAGGCGAGGCGGGCGTCGAGGGTGATCGTCGTACCGGACAGCGCCTTGCTGACCGGGCAGCCCGCCTTGGCGGTCTGCGCCGCGGTCTGGAAGCCTGCGGCGTCGAGGCCGTCGACCTCGGCTTCGACCTCGAGCGCGATGCCCGTGATCGCGAAGCCGCCGCGCTCGGCGTCGGGGCCGAGCGTGACGTGGGCGGTGACGTCGAGTGCCTGCGGTGTGCCACCTGCCTGCGCGATCTCGTTCGACAGCGACATCGCAAAGCAAGCCGCGTGTGCCGCCGCGATCAGCTCCTCCGGGCTGGTCGTCCCGGGCGACTCCTCGGCGGCCCGTTTCGGGAAGCTCACCTCGTAGGTGCCGACTCCGCTGCTGGTGAGCTCGACCTGACCCGACCCTTCCTGCAAGGTGCCGTTCCACGCCGTGCGTGCGGTCCTGGTGGGCATCGGGGCCTCCTCGTCGACGAGTGGTACGCCGAACCCTATGTTGACGCCATGGTGCGCGCCGCCGTCCTGGACGAGGTCAACGGAACCCACTCGGTCCGCGAGATCGCGTTGCGGGAGCTCGGTCCGGATGACGTCAGGGTTCGAATCGCAGCGGCAGGGATCTGCCACTCGGACCTGTCCCTCGCCAACGGGACGCTGGCACAAACGTTTCCCGCCGTACTCGGCCACGAAGGATCCGGCGTCGTCGACGCGGTCGGCGAGCAGGTGACCCACGTCGCCCCCGGCGACCGCGTCGTTCTCAACTGGGCTCCCCCGTGTCGCAGCTGCTGGTTCTGCCAGCACGACGAGCCGTGGCTGTGTGAGAACTCGGCCGCCGCCTCACGCCAGCCGCACGCCACGCTGGAGGGCGTCGACCTCTACCCCGGGATCGGCACCGGCGCGTTCGCCGAGCAGACGGTCGTGCCGGCGGCCGCTGTCATCCCGATCGCCGACGACATCCCGCTCGAAGTCGCCGCGCTGCTCGGCTGCGCGGTGCTGACCGGAGTCGGCGCCGTGCAGAACACCGGGCGGGTGAGGCAGGGCGACGCGGTGCTGGTGCTGGGCCTCGGCGGCGTCGGGCTGTCGGCGCTGCAGGGCGCGCGGCTCGCGGGCGCGTCCGTGGTGATCGCCGCGGACCTGAGCGCCGACAAGGAGCCGCTGGCCAGGCAGTGTGGCGCGACGGAGTTCGTCGTCGGCGGTGACGATCTGGCCAAGCGGGTCCGGGCGCTGACCGGCGGCCGAGGGGTGGACGTGGCGCTGGAGTGCGTCGGGCGCAGCGCGACCATCCGGCAGGCATGGAGCTGCGTCCGGCGCGGCGGCCGCGCCGTCGTCGTCGGCGTGGGCAGCAACGACGACCGGGTCGAGTTCGGCGCGTTGGAGCTGTTCTACTTCGCGCGCTCGGTCACCGGGTGCGTGTACGGCGCGACCGACCCGGACCGCGACGTACCGCGCCTCATCGACGCCTGGCGGGCGGGCGAGCTCGACCTGGACGCGCTCGTCACGAACCGCACGGATCTCTCCGGCGTCGATGCGGCGTTCGAAGCGATGCGCGCGGGTCACGGCGGCCGCACCCTGCTGATTCCGTAGCGGCACCTCGGCGAGGGCGGAATTTTCGCCGAAATTCGTATGCTTCGGTTATTGCAAGACGAACGTACGGTTTGTAATCTCCGGGGTGTGCCGAAGGTTTCCCCCGAGCGACTCGAAGCAACCCGGCGTCGGGTTCTCGACGGCGCCCGGCGGGCATTCGCCAGACATGGGTACGAAGGCGCCACCGTACGCCGGCTGGAAGAGGAAACCGGCCTGTCCCGCGGCGCGATCTTCCACCACTTCGCCGACAAGGACGCGCTGTTCCTCGCCCTCGCCGAGGAAGACGCCGAGGAGGTCGCGACCCTCGTCGACGACTTCGGTCTGGTCGGCGCGATGCACAAGCTGCGCGACAAGGATGCGGGCTGGCTCGGCGTACAGCTCGAGGTGTCGCGCCGGGTCCGCACCGACCCCGCGTTCGCCGCACTGTGGGCGCATCACCTGCGCGCCATCACCCGCGCCACCCAGGCCCGGCTGGCCCGGCAACGAGACGCCGGAGTCGTCCGGGATGATGTTCCGGTCGAGACGCTCGCGGCGTTCCTGCTGCTCGTGTACGACGGGCTAGTTGCGCAGATGGCGACCGGGCTGCCGGTCCAGCACTTCGAGGCGATCCTCGACCTCGCCGAGCAGTCAGTTCGCGAGACCCCACCGCACCACGACGCACCGATTTCCGCACCACCGACCAGCACAGGGAGAGCACAGTGAGCAACGACAGCTTCGCAGCGAAGAAGACGCTGTCCGTCGGAGGTCGCGACCTCACGATCTACGCCCTCGACGCGGTGGATGGCGCTGCCCGGCTCCCGTACAGCCTCAAGGTGCTGCTCGAGAACCTGCTGCGCAACGAGGACGGCCACAACGTCACGGCCGACCAGGTGCGCGCGCTCGCCGGCTGGAAGGCCGACGCCGAGCCCGACACCGAGATCCAGTTCAGCCCGGCACGCGTGGTCATGCAGGACTTCACCGGCGTCCCGTGCGTGGTCGACCTGGCGGCGATGCGCGAGGCCATGGCCACCCTCGGGGGCGACCCGAAGAAGATCAACCCGCTGGTTCCCACCGAGCTGGTGATCGACCACTCGGTGATCGTGGACGTGTTCGGCGCGCCTGAGGCGTTCGAGAAGAACGCGGCGTTGGAGTTCGAGCGCAACAAGGAGCGCTACCAGTTCCTGCGCTGGGGCCAGAACGCCTTCGACGGCTTCAAGGTCGTCCCGCCGGACACCGGCATCGTCCACCAGGTCAACCTCGAATACCTCGCCCGCGTCGTCTTCGACGCCGACGGCGTCGCCTACCCCGACACCCTCGTCGGGACCGACTCCCACACGACGATGATCAACGGCCTCGGCGTACTCGGCTGGGGCGTCGGCGGCATCGAGGCCGAGGCCGCGATGCTCGGACAGCCGGTGTCGATGCTCATCCCCCGCGTCGTCGGCTTCAAGCTCTCCGGCGAGCAGCCGGAAGGTACGACGGCCACCGACCTGGTGCTGACCATCACCGAGATGCTGCGCAAGCATGGCGTCGTCGGCAAGTTCGTGGAGTTCTACGGCCCGGGCGTGTCCGCCGTGCCGCTGGCCAACCGCGCCACGATCGGCAACATGAGCCCGGAGTACGGCTCGACCTGTGCCATCTTCCCGATCGACGAGGAGACGCTGACCTACCTGCGTCTGTCCGGCCGCTCCGCCGAGGCGATCGAGCTGGTCGAGGCCTACGCGAAGGCACAGGGCCTCTGGCACGACCCGGCAGCCGAACCCGACTACTCCGAGAAGCTCGAGCTCGACCTGTCCACCGTCGAGCCGTCGCTGGCCGGACCGAAGCGGCCGCAGGACCGGGTGCCGCTGAAGTCGGCGAAGGCCGGCTTCCGGGCGGCGCTCGCCGACTACGCCAAGGACGAGGGCAGCAACGGCGCCGACGAAGCGTCCAAGGAGTCCTTCCCGGCCAGCGACGCGCCAGCGATCAGCCACAACGGCAGCCACGACCAGCCGGCCGCCCCGGGCAGCGCGGCCGGCCGTCCGAGCAACCCCGCGACAGTCACCGTCGACGGCGAGACGTTCGAGCTCGACCATGGCGCGGTCGTCGTCGCGGCGATCACCTCGTGCACCAACACCTCGAACCCGTTCGTCATGGTGGGCGCGGGGCTGCTGGCGAAGAAGGCGGTCGAGCGCGGGCTGACCCGCAAGCCGTGGGTGAAGACGTCGCTGGCACCCGGGTCGAAGGTCGTGTCGGACTACTACGAGAAGTCCGGCCTGACGCCCTACCTCGACAAGCTCGGCTTCGACCTCGTCGGCTACGGCTGCACGACGTGCATCGGCAACTCCGGCCCGCTGATCCCCGAGGTGTCGGCGGCGGTCAACGACAGCGACCTCGCGGTGGTCTCCGTGCTGTCGGGCAACCGCAACTTCGAGGGCCGCATCAACCCTGACGTCAAGATGAACTACCTCGCCTCGCCGCCGCTCGTCGTCGCCTACGCACTGGCCGGCACGATGGACATCGACCTCATGACCGACTCGCTCGGCACCGACAGCGATGGCAACGACGTACGGCTCGCCGACATCTGGCCCTCGCCGCAGGAGATCCAGGACGTCATCAACGCCAGCGTCGCGTCGTCGGGCTTCTCGAGCTCCTACGCCGACGTGTTCGCCGGCGACGAGCGCTGGCAGGGACTCGACGTACCGTCGGGTGACGCGTTCGAGTGGGACGACGCCTCCACCTACGTACGCCGCCCGCCGTACTTCGACGGCATGACCGCCGAACCGGAGCCGATCAAGGACATCACCGGCGCCCGCGTGCTGGCGGTGCTGGGCGACAGCGTCACGACCGACCACATCTCCCCCGCCGGTTCGATCAAGAAGGACGGCCCGGCCGGTCGCTACCTGACCGAGCACGGCGTCGAGCAGCGCGACTTCAACTCCTACGGCTCACGGCGCGGCAACCACGAGGTGATGATCCGCGGCACGTTCGCCAACATCCGGCTGCGCAACCAGCTGGCGCCGGGCACCGAGGGTGGTGTCACCCGCCACCTGCCCGACGGCGAGCAGACGTCGATCTTCGAGGCCTCGCAGACCTATCTCGGCGACGGCGTGCCTCTGGTCATCCTCGCCGGCAAGGAGTACGGATCCGGCTCGTCACGTGACTGGGCTGCCAAGGGCACGATGCTGCTGGGCGTGCGGGCGGTCATCGCCGAGTCCTACGAGCGGATCCACCGCTCGAACCTGATCGGCATGGGCGTGCTGCCGTTGCAGTTCAAGGATGGCGAGTCTCGGGAATCCCTCGGCCTGACCGGCGAGGAGACCTTCGAGATCACCGGGATCGCCGGCACCAAGGCCGTCCCCCGGGAGATCACCGTGCAGGCCACGCCGGAGTCGGGTGAGACCAAGACGTTCACCGCCACGGTGCGGATCGACACCCCTGGCGAGCAGGAGTACTACCGCCATGGCGGCATCCTCCAGTACGTCCTGCGCTCGCTGCGCTGACCACGATGGACCTCGGACTCACCGATCGGGTGTACGTCGTCACGGGCGGCACCAAAGGGCTCGGCTTCGCCGGTGCCAGAGCGCTGGTCGCCGACGGTGCGCGCGTGGTCGTGTCGTCGCGGTCGCAGGCCTCGGTCGACGCCGCCGTGGCGCAGCTCGGCGACAACGCGCGCGGCATCGCCGCGGACAACGCCGACCCTGGTACGCCGCAGCGTCTGGTCGACGCCGCCGTGGACACCTGGGGCCGCCTCGACGGGGCCCTGCTCAGCGTCGGCGGACCGCCGGGAACGGACGCGCTCGGCGCCACCGACGAGCAGTGGCGCGAGGAGTTCGACACCGTCTTCATGGGCACCGTCCGGACCGTCCGCGCGGTCGCCGCACAGCTCGGCGAAGGCGGGGCGATCGGCCTGGTCCTGTCGACGTCGGCGAAGAGCCCGATCCCCGATCTCGCCATCTCCAACGGGCTGCGACCGGGCCTGGCGATGTGGGCGAAACAGCTCGCCGACGACCTCGGCCCGTCCGGCGTGCGCGTCGTCAGCTTCCTGCCCGGCCGGATCCTCACCGACCGCACGCTGGCCCTCAGCCCCGAGCCCGCCGACCGCGACCGGATCGCGGCCGCGATCCCGCTTCGCCGCTACGGCGACCCGGCGGAGTTCGGTCGCGTCGTGGCGTTCGCGCTGTCCCCTGCCGCGTCGTACCTCACCGGGTGCGCGATCCCGGTCGACGGCGGAGCGCTACGACCGCTCTGACTCGGCGAGCAAGCGAACACCTGTCGTCTGCAAGGATGTTCGCCATGTCTGAGTCGAAGATGACGCTCGCCGAGGCCAAGGCGCTCGTCGACACGGTGCCCACCTGGTACCACAACATGGAGCTCATGCCGGGCCTGCGCAGCCCGGGCGGGTGGGACGTCGGCCAGACGGTCGACCTGCTCCCGTGGCCTGACCTCAGGGGCAAGCGCTGTCTCGACATCGGCACCTTCGACGGCTTCCTGGCCTTCGAGATGGAACGCCGCGGCGCGTCCGAGGTGATCGCCACCGACATCCCCGACCACCACTCCTGGGACTGGCCGCCGCTGGAGCGAGAGGCCGGCATCGCCGCCATGGACGCCACCATGGCCGAGAAGGGCAAAGGGTTCGCGGTCGCCAAGCAGATCCTCGGCTCGAAGGCGGAGCGCAAGGTCATCAGCATCTACGACCTCTCCCCCGAGACGGTCGGCGAGTTCGACATGGTGGTGTGCGGCGATCTGCTGCTCCACCTTCGCGACCCGCTGCGCGCGCTCGACGCGGTGCGCAGCGTCACCAGGGGCCACTTCATGTCCTGCGAGCTGCTCGACGCGCCCCTCACGCTGATGCACCCGCGCTATCCGGCGGCGACCGTCTACCTCGCTCACGGCCCTCGCCAGTGGTCGGTGCCCAACGCGGCGGCTCACCGGCGCCAGCTCATCGGAAGCGGCTTCGGGATCGAGAAGGCCGTCCGCTACTCGGTGCCGACGCAGAACGTCTCCACCCGGCCGCGTGGCCTTCGCGGCTGGCCTCGCTACGCCGCCAACTACCTGGTGTCGAAAGGTCCGGGTACGCCGCACCAGGCGCTGCTCGCCCGACCGCTCGTGTAGAAAAACCGATCGCGGAGTTGATCATCTGTCCGGATACTTCGGACATGGCGGGTCTGGTCTTTCTCGGTGTGCTGCTCGCGCTCGGTGGCGCGTCCGCGCTCGGCTGGACCGCCGACAGCCGCGACAGCGACTACGGGATCGGGCCGGTGCTGCAGCCGGCTAACCGACGAGCGGACCGTCCGCCAGCGGCGCGTCGCTCGCCTGACGCTCGAACTGGGTCCGGTACAGCTCCGCGTACAGGCCGCCCGCCGCGAGCAGGTCGTCATGACGGCCGCGCTCGACGATGCGGCCGTCGTCGATGACGAGGATCACGTCTGCCTCACGGATCGTCGACAGTCGGTGGGCGATGACGAGCGAGGTACGCCCGGCGAGCGCGGTCGCCAGCGCCCGCTGAACCGCCGCCTCGGATTCGGAGTCGAGGTGCGCGGTCGCTTCGTCGAGCACCACGACCGACGGCGCCTTCAGCAGCAGCCGGGCGATCGCCAGCCGCTGCTTCTCGCCGCCGGAGAGCCGATAGCCGCGGTCCCCGACGAGGGTGTCGAGGCCCTCGGGCAGGCTCCGGACCAGCTCGGCGATCTGCGCCGCCTCGACCACGGCCCACAGCTCGTCCTCGGTGGCGTCGGGCTTGGCATAGGTGAGGTTGGCCCGAATGGTGTCGTGGAACATGTGCGCGTCCTGCGTCACCACTCCGATCACGCCGCGCAGCGACTCGAGGGTCACCGAGCGCACGTCCCGGTCCGCGACGAGCACCGCGCCGGACTGTACGTCGTACATGCGCGTGACGAGCTGGGAGATCGTCGTCTTGCCGGCGCCGGACGGACCGACGAGTGCCACCAGCTGGCCGGGCTCGGCACGGAAGGAGACGTCGTGCAGGATCTCCCGCTGGGGGGCGTTGTCGAGGACCGCCACCGCCTCGAGGGAGGCCAGCGACACCTCTGAGGCCACGGGGTAGCGGAAGGACACGTGGTCGAACTCGATCGCCAGCGGCTGGCCGCGCTCGGCGCTCAGTGCAGTGGCGTCCGGCGCGTCGGCGATCATCGGCGGCAGGTCGAGCACCTCGAAGACCCGGTCGAAGCTCACCAGGGCGGTCATCACGTCGACCTGCACGTTGGACAGCGACGTCAGCGGCCCGTACAAGCGGTTGAGGAAGGCCGTCAGCGCGACCACCGTGCCGACCGTCAGCGCCCCGTGAATCGCCAGCCGACCGCCGAGACCGTAGACGAGCGCGGTGGCGAGCGCCGCGACCAGCGACAGCGAGACCAGGAAGATCCGGGCGTACATCGCCTGCTGGACGCCGATGTCGGCGACCCGGCGCGCCTTGGTGCGGAACAGCCGGTCCTCGTCGGCCGGCCGGCCGAACAGCTTCACCAGCAGCGCGCCCGCCACGTTGAAGCGCTCGGACATCTGGGTCGACATCTCCGCGTTGAGCACGTAGCTCTCCCGGGTGATCCGCTGCAGCCGGCCCGCCATCAGCCGGGCCGGGATGATGAACAACGGCAGCAGCACCAGCGCCAGCAGCGTGATCTGCCAGGACAGGTAGAACATCGCGCCCAGCACGATCGCCACGCTGATCACGTTGCTGACGACGTTGGACAGGGTGCCGGTGAACGCCTGCTGCGCGCCGAGGACGTCGTTGTTGATCCGGCTGATCAGCGCGCCGGTCTGGGTGCGCGTGAAGAACGCGATCGGCATCCGCTGGATGTGCTCGAACACCTTCGAGCGCATGTCGTAGATCAGCCCTTCACCGATGCGCGCGGAGAACCAGCGGCTGGCCAGCGACTCGACCGCGTCCACCACGGCCAGGACGGCGACGACGCCGGCCAGTAGTTCGGTGAGCCCGACCCGGTGGTGGCCGATTCCCTTGTCCAGGATGGCGCGGAAGATCAGCGGGTTGACTGCCCCGATGACCGCGTCGAGAACGATCAGCAGCAGGAACCACACCAGCTGACGCTTGTACGGCGCGGCGAACCTCGCGATCCGGCGCAGCGTCCCCGGCGGCAGCTTCGCGTCGACCACGGAGCTGTCGCGGCGGAACGACTGGGCGAGATGCATCCCCGCCATGGGTCCGTGCATCGACATGCGTTACCTCCGTAACGGCAACGTCGACCCGCGCCGCACGCTTCCCGGACCGGTTCAGCCGAAGGCGGAAACGCCCGTGACGGCGCGCCCGATCAGCAGCTTCTGGATCTGCGACGTGCCTTCGTACAGCGTCGTGACGCGCGAGTCACGCAGCAGTTTGCCGACCACGAACTCGTCGACGTAGCCGTAACCGCCGTGCACCTGGACGGCGGCGTTCGCGGCGCGCACCGACGCCTCGGACGCGTAGTACTTCGCCATCGACGCCGCCAGCGTGTACTTTTCGCCGCGCATCTTCAGGTCCGCGACCCGCCAGGTCAGCAGTCGCGCCGCCTCGACCTCGACGGCGGTGTCCGCGATGAGCTCCTGCACGAGCTGGTAGCTCGCGATCGGCTTGCCGAACTGCTCTCGCTGACCGGCGTAGCCGGCCATCACGTCGAGCGCGTTCTGGGCCAGCCCGGTGCACGATGCGGCCAACGACATCCGGCCGTCGTCGAGGGCGGACAGTGCGACCTTGATCCCGTCGCCTTCCTGGCCGAGCAGCGCGCCCGCCGGGACGACGACGTCGCCCAGCGCGATCTCCGCGGTGTCGCAGGATCGCAGCCCGAGCTTGCCGTGGATCGGCTTCGGGGTGAAGCCGGCGCTGTCACAGGGGACGAGGAACGCCGACACGCCGCGCGCTCCGGGCCCGCCGGTGCGTGCCATCACCAGCGCGACGCCCGCGATGTCACCGTTGGTGATGAAGATCTTCGAGCCGTTGATCCGGTAGGTGTCCCCTTCGCGGACCGCGGTGGACTCCAGCGTTGCCGGGTCGGACCCGTGGTCGGGTTCGGTGAGGCAGAAGCAGCCGAGCGCCTCGCCGCTGGCCATCCGCGGCAGCCACTGCTGCTTCTGCTCCTCGCTGCCCCAGCGCGCGATCGATCCGGCCACCAGACCGAGGTGCACCGACAGGATCGACCGGACGTTGGCGTCCCCGCGCCCAAGCTCTTCGATGACCAGGCAGTAGGTCAGCGGGTCAGCGCCGCCGCCGCCGTACTCCTCGGGGATCGTCAGCCCGATCCAGCCGTCACGCTTGAGCCCCTCCAGCGCCTCGGCGGGGAAGCGCTCCTCGCGGTCGTTGCGGATGGCTTGGGGCGCGACGACGGCGTCCACCCACTCGCGGACCGTACGACGGGCCGCCTCCTGCTCAGGGCTGAGGGCTAGATCCATGCCCTCATTCTGTCTGACCGCTAGTTCGATGCGAGCGAGAGCAGGGCGCGCAACCGCTGGACCTGCGCCTCACGCTCGGCGCGCCGTTGCTCGTCGTAGGAGCGGTCACGGGCACCGAGCAGCAGGCGCTTGGTCTCCCGTGTGGCGTCGACGTTCGTGCTGAGCAGCGCCGCCACCAGGTCGTCCACGGCGGCGGGCAGCTGATCGCCCGGGACCACCAGGTTGGCCAGGCCGATGCGTTCGGCCTCCGCCGCCCCGACCCGGCGTGCCGTCGCGCAGATCTCGACCGCCTTCGCGTAACCGATCGCGTCCACGAGCAGCTGCGTCCCGCCGAGGTCGGGCACCAGGCCGAGCGCCGGCTCGAACATGCAGAACTGCACGTCCTCCGCGGCGATCCGGATGTCGCAGTGCAGGGCGAGCTGGAAGCCGGCGCCGATCGCGTGACCCTGCACTGCCGCCACCGACACGAAGGCCGGGTCGCGCAGCCAGGTGAAACCCTGCTGATAGGTGTCGATCCGGTCAGCCGCTTCGGCGTCGCTGGCGCTGCCCAGGTCCAGCGACGGCTCGCCCGGGACTCCTTCCGGACTGAGCATCCGGCGGTCGAGACCGGCACTGAACGACGACCCGTCCCCGCTGAGCACGACGATCCGCACGTCGGACGGCAGCGCCGCGCCGATCTCGGCCAGCGCGAACCACATCGACGGCGTCTGCGCGTTGCGGCGCTCCGGCCGGCACAACGTGACGCGCGCGACGCCGCCTTCGATGTCGAGGCGTACGCCGCGCGCTTGGTAGTCGCTGGATGTCAGGGTGATCTCTTCTTTCGGGTCGCACCGCCTCGTCCGCGAAGGCTAGCGCCCGACTCGACCAACATGCGATGGATGAAGCCGTAGGAGCGTCCCGTGGACGCAGCGAGCTCGCGGATGCTGGAGCCGCCGTCGTACCGCTTCCGCAGCGTCGTCGACAGCTTGTCCCGATCGCCGCCGGTCACCCGGACGCCCTTTTTCAGCTCGGCCACGACGTACCTCCGTCTCACCCCGCTGAGTTCCCCTGAACCTGGTCCCTCTTGGAGATATCCCCGGGCCCTCGTGTCTAATCCCTGACGAGAAGACAATCGATCATGCAAGCGCGATCAGATCGACGAGATCGGCGCTCCAGTGGTCCTCGACGCCGTCGGGCAGCAACAACACGCGTTGCGGGTCGAGAGCGTGTACCGCACCTTCGTCGTGGGTAACGAGCACGATCGCGCCGCGGTAGGAGCGAAGCGCGTCGAGCACCTGGTCACGACTGGCCGGATCCAGGTTGTTCGTCGGCTCGTCGAGCAGCAGCACGTTGGCGCTCGACACCACGAGCCGGGCGAGGGCGAGCCGGGTCTTCTCACCGCCGGACAGGGTCCCGGCCGGCTGGTAGACCGCCTCGCCGGTGAACAGGAACGAGCCGAGCACGCGGCGCTGCTCCACCTCCGGGAGGTCCGGCGCCGCCGAAGCGAGGTTCGCCAGCAGGGTCGCCTCCGGATCGAGCGTCTCGTGCTCCTGCGCGTAGTAGCCCAGCCGCAGACCGTGTCCAGCCTCGACCACTCCGGTGTCCGGCTTCTCCACCCCCGCGAGGACGCGCAGCAAGGTGGTCTTGCCCGCGCCGTTGAGACCGAGTACGACGACCCGGCTCCCCCGGTCGATCGCCAGGTCGACGTCGGTGAACACCTCGAGCGAGCCGTAGGACTTCGACAGCTCCTTGGCGGTGAGTGGCACCTTGCCGCAGGACGCCGGTTCCGGGAAGCGCAGCCGCGCGACGCGGTCGGCCTGACGTTCCGGCTCCAGACCCGCCAGCAGCTGTTCGGCGCGCCGCGCCATCTGCTGCGCGGCAACCGCCTTCGTGGCTTTGGCGCGCATCCGGTCGGCCTGCGCCGACAGCACCGCAGCCTTCTTCTCGGCGTTGGCCCGTTCGCGCTTGCGCCGACGCTCGTCGGTCTCGCGCTGGGTCAGGTACGCCCGCCACCCGACGTTGTAGACGTCGAGCGCGCCGCGCGTGGCATCGAGGTGGAAGACCTTGTTGACCGTCACCTCGAGGAGCTCGACGTCGTGGCTGATGACCACGAGGCCGCCCTTGTGGCCCTTCAGGAAGTCGCGCAGCCAGGCGATCGAGTCGGCGTCGAGGTGGTTGGTCGGCTCGTCGAGCAGGAGCGTGTCGGCTCCGCTGAACAGGATCCGGGCGAGCTCGACCCGACGGCGCTGCCCGCCCGAGAGGGTCTGCAACGGCTGGCCGAGCACCCGGTCGGGCAGCCCCAGGCTGGCCGCGACCGTGGCCGCCTCGGACTCCGCGGCGTAGCCACCGAGGACGTGGTGGCGCTCCTGCGCCGCGCCGTACCTCGAGATCGCCCGCTCGTCGCCGTTGGCCATGGCCTCCTCGGCGCTGCGGAGCTCGGCGGTCACGACATCCATCCCGCGGCCGGACAGCACCCGGTCGCGGGCGAGGACGGTGAGGTCGCCGGTCCGCGGGTCCTGCGGCAGGTAGCCGACGCTGCCGGTGCGCTCGACGGTGCCGGCGGCCGGCTGGCCCTCCCCGGCGAGGACGCGCGCAAGCGTGGTCTTGCCGGCGCCGTTGCGCCCGACGAGGCCGACCCGATCGCCGGCCGCAACTCGGAAGGTGGCGCCGTGCAGCAGGAGGCGGGCGCCGGCGCGGAGCTCGACACCGGAAGCGGTGAGCACGGTGGCGTCTAGTTTACGAGGGGTGGTCGTGACCGGGGAGATCGCGGAAGGGGCGGCGCCCCGCATCCTCGATCCGCGATACCGGCTGCCGGTCATCGGCATCGTCGCGGTGATGACCGTGGTGGCGACCGAGGCGATGGCGGTCACCACGGTCATGCCGACGGTGGTCCGGGCCCTGCACGGCCTGCGTTACTACAGCTGGGGGTTCACGGCGTACCTGCTCGCCGACGTCGTCGGCATGGTCGATGCCGGCCCGCGCACCGATCGGGAGGGCGCCACCCCCTCGCTGGTCGGCGGCATGGTGGCGTTCACGGCCGGTCTCGTCGTCGCGGCGACGGCCACCGACATCTGGATGTTCCTCGTCGGTCGGGTGTTGCAGGGCCTCGGCGGCGGTTCGCTGATCGTCGCGTTGTACGTCGTCATCGCGCGCGCCCTGCCGGCGAGCCTGCACCCGAAGGCTTTCGCGCTGACGTCGGCGGCCTGGGTGGTGCCCTCGCTGGTCGGGCCGAGCCTGGCGGGTCTGGTCGCGTCGACCCTCGGCTGGCGCTGGGTGTTCGGCGGGATGGCGCCACTCGCGCTCGCCGGCGCGCTGGTCCTCATCCCCTGCCTGCGGGCACTGCGGCCCGACGCCGGCCCACCGGCCGCCGGCCAGCCCGTTGCCCGCCGTACCGATGCCGGTTGGATCACCGGAGTCCGGCTCGCGGTCGGGCTCGGAATGGTGCAGGAGGCCGCGCAGCTCGCCGACGGGTGGAGCGTCCTGCTCGTCCTCGCCGGAGCGGGGCTGTGCCGCCGACCGTTGCTCGCGCTGCTTCCCGCCGGCACGTTCCGGATGACCCGAGGCCTGCCGAGCGTCATCGCCCTTCGCGGCATCCTCACCTGCGCGTTCTTCGGCGCCGAGGCCTACCTGCCGCTGACGCTGACCCGGCTGCACGGCGGCACGCCGCGCACCGTGGGCATCCCGCTCACGATCGCCTCGCTCGGCTGGTCGGCCGGGTCGTGGTGGCGCGGCCGGCACAGCGGCGGGCGGGTGGGCTCGATGCAGGCAGGCTTCGCCCTGCTCGCCACCGGGGTAGCGCTGCTGATCGTAATCGCCAGACCGTGGGCGTCGCTGTGGCTGGCGACCCCGGCGTGGTCGGTGGCGGGCACCGGGATCGGGCTGGTCATGCCGGTGCTGTCGGTGCTGCTTCTCGAGCAGTCCCCCGAAGCGGATCAGGGCTCGAACTCGGCAGCCCTTCTGCTCTCGGACATGACCGGCACCGTCGTCGGCATCGCCGTCATCGCGGCGATGGTGAACGGCCTCGGGCTGGCCCACCTGTCGACGGCGGTGTCCATCGGCGACGTGATCCTCGCCGCGGTCGCCGTTGTCGGGATCTGGGCCGGCACCCGCGCGGTCAGACGTTGAAGCCGAGCGCGCTGAGCTGCTCGCGACCTTCCGGGGTGATCTTGTCCGGGCCCCACGGCGGCATCCAGACCCAGTTGATCGTCACGCCGTTCGTGACGCCGTCGAGCGCCGCCGCAGCCTGGTCCTCGATGACGTCGGTGAGCGGGCAGGCCGCCGAGGTGAGCGTCATGTCGAGTACGGCGTTGTGGTTCTCGTCGATGGTGACGCCGTAGAGCAGGCCGAGGTCGACCACGTTGATCCCGAGCTCGGGGTCGAGCACGTCGTGCATCGCCTCGGTCACGTCCTCGACGGTGGGAGCAGTCTCGGTCGTCATGTCATGAACCTTCCGACTCGGCGACCGCCTGTGCGGTCGCGTCCTTCCACGCCATCCAGGAAAGCAAGGCGCACTTGATCCGGGCCGGGTACCGCGAGACGCCGGCGAACGCCACGGCGTCCTCGAGCACGTCCTCGTCCGGGACGAGCTCGCCCTTGGACTGCATCAGCCGCAGGAACTCCTCGTGCACCGCGAGCGCGTCGTCGACCGACTTGCCGATCACCAGGTCGCTCATGACGCTCGCCGACGCCTGCGAGATCGAGCAGCCGTGGCCGTCGTACGACACGTCGCCGACCACGCCGTCGGCGAGGTGGACGCGCAACGTGATCTCGTCGCCGCACGTCGGGTTGAGGTGGTGCACCTCGGCCTCGAACGGCTCGCGCAGACCCTTGTGGTGCGGCGTGCGGTAGTGCTCGAGAATGATCTCCTGGTAGAGCGAGTCCAGCTGCGGGCTGGGTACGGCGGCGCCGCTCATCCGAAGAAGCTCCTCACCCGATCGAGCCCCGCGACCAGCGCGTCGACGTCCGACGTGTCGCTGTAGAGGTGCAACGAGGCGCGGGTGGTCGCCGGGATGCCGAATCGCAGGCAAGCGGGCCGCGCGCAGTGGTGCCCGACCCGCACCGCGACGCCGCTCTCGTCGAGGAGCTGGCCCACGTCGTGCGGGTGAACGCCCTCCAGCACGAACGACACTGCGCCACCGCGCGCCTCGGTCGTGGCCGGGCCGATGACCCGCAGTCCGGGGACGGTGGACAGGCCGTCGAGGAGGTAGCCGGTCAGCGCAACCTCGTGTTCGTGGATCGCGTCCATCCCGAGCCCCGACAGGTAGTCGACCGCCGCGCCGAGCCCGACGGCCTGCGCGATCGGCGGGGTACCCGCTTCGAACTTGTGCGGCGGCGGCGCCCACGTCGAGCCGGCCATCGTGACCTCGTCGATCATCTCGCCGCCGCCAAGGAACGGCGGCAGCTGCTCGAGCAGCTCGAGCCGGGCCCAGAGCACCCCGATGCCGGTCGGGCCGCACATCTTGTGGCCGGTGAACGCCATCGCGTCGACGCCGAGGCTCGCGACGTCGACCGGCAGGTGCGGGACCGACTGCGAGCCGTCGAGCACGGTGTAGGCGCCGACCTGCTTGGCCCGCGCCGCTACCGCGGCGACGTCGTTGACGGTGCCCAGCAGGTTCGACTGGTGAACGAACGCGACGACCTTGGCGCGGTCGGTGATGACCTCGTCGAGGTTGCTCAGGTCCAGCCGGCCGTCATCGGTCAGGCCGATCCACTTCAAGGTCGCGCCCGTCCGGGCGCAGGCCAGCTGCCACGGCACGAGGTTGGAGTGGTGCTCCATCTCGGTGACCACTACTTCGTCACCAGGTCCGAACGGCAGCGTCTGCGCCATCAGGTTCAGCGCTTCGCTGGAGTTCTTGGTGAACACGACCTCGCGCCGGTCGGGCGCGCCGATGAACTCGGCCACCTTGGTACGCGCGCCTTCGTACGCCGCAGTCGCTTCCTCGGCGAGCGTGTGGATGCCGCGATGCACATTGGCGTTGTGACGCTCGTCGTGATCCCGGATCGCATCGAGCACGTGGATCGGCTTCTGTGACGTCGCGGCGCTGTCGAGGTAAACCAAGGGCACGCCGGGGCGGACCTCGCGATCGAGGATCGGGAAGTCCTTGCGCACCACGTCGACGTCGTAGGTCATGTCGAGGTTTCTTCCGGTGCCCCCGCGGACGCGTGAGCGGAGCGAGCGCTGTCGTGGGGCGTGAACTTCTCGTAGCCCTCCGCTTCGAGGGTGTCGGCGAGCTCCGGGCCACCTTCGGCGACGATCCGGCCGCCGACGAACACGTGGACGTAGTCCGGCTGGATGTAGCGCAGGATCCGGGTGTAGTGCGTGATCAGCAACGTGCCGGTCGCCCCGGCGTTGCGGACCCGGTTGACGCCCTCGGAGACGATGCGGAGGGCGTCGACGTCCAGGCCCGAGTCGGTCTCGTCGAGGACGGCCACCTTCGGCTTGAGCATCTCGAGCTGCAGCACCTCGAGCCGCTTCTTCTCACCGCCGGAGAAGCCCTCGTTGAGCGACCGCTCCTTGAACGACGCATCGATGGCCAGCCGCTCGAACGCCTCGTTGAGCTCCTTGGCCCAGGTTCGAAGCTTCGGCGCCTCACCGGAGACAGCCGTCACCGCCGTACGAAGGAAGTTGGACACGCTGACACCCGGGACCTCGACGGGGTACTGCATCGCGAGGAACAGCCCGGCGCGGGCGCGCTCGTCCACCGTCATCGACAGCACGTCGGCGCCGTCGAGCGTCACGCTGCCGCCGGTCACGGTGTAGCGCGGGTGACCTGCGATGGAGTAGGCCAGCGTCGACTTGCCCGACCCGTTGGGGCCCATGATCGCGTGGGTCTCGCCCTGCTTCACGGTGAGGTCGACACCGCTGAGGATCTCGCGCGGTTCGCCGCCCTCACCGTCGGCGGCGACGGTCACGTGCAGGTCCTTGATCTCCAACGTTGCCATGACGGCGACTACTCCTTCACGGCGACGAAGACGTCGTCGCCGTCGATGCGTACCGGATAGGTGGTCACTGCTTCTGTGGCGGGCGGACCGATCGGCTTGCCGGTGCGCAGGTCGAAGCGCGACCCGTGCAGCCAGCACTCGACCGTGCCGTCGGCAACCTCACCGTCGGACAGCGCCACTTCGGCGTGGGAACACTCGTCGAGCAACGCCGTCACCTCGCCCTGCGAACGGGCCAGGCACACGGCGACGCCGTCGATCTCGACCGCCTTCGCGCTGTCCTCGGCCAGCTCCGACAGCGAGCACGCCCTCACGTAGCTCATCGGGCCAGCTCGCTCTCGACCGCGGCGAGCAGCCGCTCGCGGACCTCGGGCACCTCGATCCGCTCGATGATGTCGGCGAAGAACCCGCGTACGACGAGCCGACGTGCCTCGTCCTCGGGGATCCCTCGTGCCATCAGATAGAACAGCTGCTCGTCGTTGAAGCGGCCGGTCGTGCTGGCGTGACCGGCGCCGGCGACCTCGCCCGTCTCGATCTCGAGGTTCGGCACCGAGTCCGCCCGCGCCCGGTCGCCGAGCAACAGGTTGCGGTTCTCTTCGTAGGTGTCGGTGCCGGTGGCGGCCGCCCTGATCAGGACGTCACCGATCCACACCGTCCGGGCACCGTCACCCTGCAGCGCGCCCTTGTACGTCACACGACTGCGGCAGTTCGGCTGGTCGTGGTCGATGAACAGCCGGTGCTCGAGATGCTGGTCGGCGTCGGCGAAGTAGAGCCCGATCAGCTCCGCACTGCCTCCCGGACCGGCGAAGCTGACGGTCGGCGTGAGCCGCACCAGGTCGCCGCCGAGGGTCACCACAGCCGAGGTGAAGGTGGCGTCACGACCGACCCGCACGGCGTGGTGCTCCAGGTGGACCGTGTCGTCGTCCCAGTCCTGGAGGCTGACCAGCTTCAGCCGCGCACCGTCGCCGACGACCACTGACAGCAGTCCGCTGAACGTCGCGCTGCCGGTGTAGTCGAGGACGACGGTCGCGGCCGCGTTGGCGCCGACCTCGATCACGAAGTGGCCCCAGGCCTGTTCCGCGGTGCCGTTGCCGCGCCGCTCGACGACCACCGGCCGGGTGAGCTCTGCGTTGGGCGGGACGCGCAGTGCGGTCGCGCCGGCCGCGTGACGGAACGCGAGCGCCGACGGCCGGTCCATGGGGGCCGGAGCCTTCGTCCGAAGCGGGTCGTCCGAGGCGAGCTCGACCAGCTCGACACCGTCCGGGAGCTCAGCGGTGCACTTGAGCCGTTGCGTGCTCGCGGCCGCATCGAAGATGCCGCGCAGCCGGCGGGTCGGCGTGAACCGCCATTCCTCCTCGCGCCCGCTGGGGATCGGGAAGTCGTCGACCTCGTAGGACGCCACCCGCTCCGCGGCGGAGCGCAGCGGGGGTGACGACACGGTTGCGGGTGGAGCCATCAGCCGACGGCACCTTCCATCTGCAGCTCGATCAGCCGGTTGAGCTCGAGGGCGTACTCCATCGGGAGCTCGCGCGCGATCGGCTCGACGAACCCGCGCACGATCATCGCCATCGCCTCGTCCTCGGCGATGCCGCGGCTCATCAGGTAGAACAGCTGGTCCGCGCTGACCTTGCTGACCGTCGCCTCATGACCCATCTGCACGTCGTCCTCACGGACGTCGACGTACGGGTAGGTGTCGGAACGGCTGATGTTGTCGATGAGCAGCGCGTCGCACTTCACGGTCGACTTCGAGTGATGCGAGTTCTTGTTGATCTGCACCAGACCGCGGTACGACGTACGTCCGCCACCTTGTGCAACCGACTTGCTCACGATGTTGCTCGACGTGTTCGGCGCCGCGTGGACCATCTTCGCGCCCGAGTCCGTGTGCTGACCGTCCGCGGCGAAGGCCAGCGACAGCGTCTCGCCCTTTGCGTGCTCGCCCACCAGCCAGACCGCCGGGTACTTCATGGTGACCTTCGAGCCGATGTTCGCGTCAGTCCATTCCATGACTGCGCCCTCGTGAGCGATGGCTCGCTTGGTCACGAGGTTGTACACGTTGTTGGACCAGTTCTGGATGGTCGTGTAGCGAACGCGGGCGTCCTTCTTCACGATGATCTCGACGACAGCCGAGTGCAGTGAGTCCGAGGAGTAGATGGGGGCCGTACACCCTTCGGTGTAGTGCACGTAGGAGCCCTCGTCCGCGATGATCAGAGTCCGCTCGAACTGGCCCATGTTCTCCGTGTTGATCCGGAAGTAGGCCTGCAGCGGAATGTCGACCTTCACGCCCTTCGGCACGTGCACGAACGATCCACCTGACCACACCGCGGTGTTCAGCGCCGAGAACTTGTTGTCACCGGCAGGGATCGCTGATGCGAAGTACTCGCGGAACAGCTCCTCGTGCTCGCGCAGCCCGGTGTCGGTGTCGACGAAGATGACACCCTGCTTCTCGAGATCCTCGCGGATCTGGTGGTACACGACCTCGCTCTCGTACTGAGCAGCCACGCCCGCGATGAGGCGCTGCTTCTCCGCCTCGGGGATGCCGAGCTTGTCGTAGGTGTTCTTGATGTCCGCCGGCAGGTCTTCCCACGACGCCGCTTGCTTCTCAGTGGAGCGGACGAAGTACTTGATGTTGTCGAAGTCGATGCCGGAAAGGTCGGCACCCCAACCCGGCATGGGCTTCTTCTCGAACAGCCGAAGGCCTTTGAGCCGCATGTCCAGCATCCACTCGGGCTCGTTCTTCAACGCCGAGATGTTGCGCACGACGGCCTCGGACAGCCCGCGCTGCGCCACTGCCCCCGCCTCGTCGGAGTCGGCCCAGCCGAACTTGTAGCGGCCGAGACCTTCGAGCTGGCCCTGGGCGACGTCGGTCATGAAGCTGGCTCCTCGCGAGTTGCTGGGACTGCCGGACGCATGGTCACGTCCGTAAGCGGAATGTGGGTCGTGCAGACGCCGTCGCCGCGCGCGATGGTCGCGAGCCGCTGCACGTGACGTCCGACCAGCCGGCCGATCGCCTCGGTCTCCACCTCGCACATGACCGGGAACTCCTCGGCCACGTGCTGCACCGGGCAGTGGTGCTGGCAGACCTGTACGCCGATCGTAGTGTCGTGGACGGTGGACGCGTAGCCGTCCTCGGCCAGCGCCGCGGCAAGGGCCTCTGCGCGCGCGTCCAGCGGCAGCGAAGCGATCCGGTCGGCGTACCGGGCCTCCCAGGCCGCCATCCGGCGGCGGGCGAAGTCCTCGACGGCCTGTTCGCCGGCGGACTCGCGCAGGTAGCGCAGCGCGTCGACCGCGACGTCGTCGTAGGCCGTCGGGCCGGCCGCATGCCCCGCCTCGCTCAGCGAGAACCGTCGGGCCGGCCGGCCGCGACCGCGCGGGCCGTGGCGGCGTTCCTCGGTCGCGACGATCAGGCCGTCGTCGAGCGCGGCGTCGAGGTGGCGGCGGATCGCCGGCGTGGTGAGGCCGAGCCGCTGGGCGAGCTCGGTCGCGGTCGACGGGCCGTGGTCGAGCAGCGAGCGGACCACGCGGTCGCGGGTCCGCTGGTCCGCCGCATCGAGGCGTGGCACCACGGTTTTCACAACGACATTCTTTCGTAATTACCGGCGAGAGGCAAACCGCCCACCCCTCACCCGCCGCCGCCTTTCCCGAAGTAGCACACAACGCCGCCGCCGCCGCCCGATCCGTACCCCGCTGTCCGAATCGGTGGCCCGGTTGTGTGCTACTTCGGGGAAGGCCGGAGACTGGAGGTATGGCGGCGGTCGTGGTCTCCCACCTCGCCAAGCGCTACTCCCCCACCGCGGGGGTGGTCGACGTGTCGTTCGAGGCGCCGGCGGGCGCGGTCACGGCGCTGCTCGGCCGGAACGGCGCCGGCAAGACCACCAGCGTGGAGGTGTGCTGCGGCCTTCGCCGCGCCGACTCCGGTGAGGTCCGCGTCCTCGGCCTCGATCCGCGACGCGATCACGCGCAGCTGGCGTCCCGGGTGGGCGTCATGCCGCAGACCGGTGGATCCGGCGCCTGCGGCATCTATCCATCGGTGCGGGTCGGCGAGGTCGTCCGCCACTACGCCGCGATGTACGCCGATCCGCTGCCGGTGCCGGCGCTGCTCGAACGGCTGGGCCTCGACCCGGTCGAACGCACGCCCTGGCGGCGGCTGTCCGGCGGCGAGCAGCAGCGGGTCTCCCTCGCACTGGCCCTCGTCGGCCGACCGGCGGTGGCCTTCCTCGACGAGCCGACTGCTGGGCTCGACCTTCACGCCCGCCACACCACGTGGGCGCTGGTCCGCGAGCTTCGCGATGCCGGCGTCGCCGTCGTACTCACCACCCACGCCCTCGACGAGGCCGAGGCGCTGGCCGACACGGTCACGATCCTCGACCACGGCCGCGTCGTCGCGACGGGCGCTCCCGCCGAGCTCGCCAAGGCCAAAACGCCTCCGGAACTGACGTTCGAGGCGCCGCCTGACCTCGACACGGCGGCGCTGTCGAAGGCGCTGCCGGACGGCGCCTCGGCTCACGAAGAACGCCCCGGCCGCTACGTGATCGGCCCGCGGGTCGACCCGGAGGTGGTCGCCGCCGCCACCGCGTGGTGCGCGAGCGTCGGGGTCATGGTGGACAACCTCTCCACGTCGAGCCGGTCGCTGGAAGACGTCTTCCTGGAGGTCACCGCGGCGGTCCCGCAGTGACCACCCTCGAGCTGACACCGAGCGTCGACGCGACGCCGCGGTCGCGCGCGATGCTCGCCCAGACGGTGATGGAGACCAAGCTGATCCTCCGCAACGGCGAGCAGCTGCTGCTGACGATCGCGATCCCGGTCGCGCTGCTGGTGCTGTTCGCGAAGGCGCCGATCGCGAACATCCCCAAGCCGCGCATCGACTTCATGGCGCCCGGGGTGTTCGGCCTCGCCGTGATGTCGACCGCGTTCACCGGGCAAGCGATCGGGACCGGCTTCGAGCGGCGCTACGGCGTCCTGCGCCGGCTGTCGACGACGCCGCTGTCCCGCGCCGGTCTGCTCGCCGCCAAGACCGCTGCGGTGCTCGCCGTCGAGGTGCTCCAGGCGGTGCTGCTGTGCGTCGTGGCGACGATCCTCGGCTGGCACCCCCACGGCTCCGTCGCCGCGGCGATCGGCCTGGTCCTGCTCGGCACCGGGTGCTTCAGCGCGCTCGGCCTGCTGATGGCCGGCACGCTGCGCGCCGAGGCCACCCTGGCCGGCGCGAACCTGTTCTATCTGATCTCACTCGGTCTCGGCGGCGTGGCGTATCCGCTGTCGGACTACTCACACGGCGTCCAGGACGCGCTCGGTCTGCTGCCCCTGACAGCGCTGTCTGGCGGCCTGCGGGCGGTGCTCGATCACGGTGGCGCCGTGCCGCTGCACGACTGGGTGACGCTGCTGATCTGGGGCGGCCTGGCAACCGCGGCCGCCGTCCGCTGGTTCCGGTGGGACTAGCGAGGCGCCAGGAGGGCTACGACGCGGCGGCGACGGCCTCCGGGACCGCGATCTCGTCGGGCTCGGTGTAGTGGTACTTGCCGCCCCGGATCCAGGACGCACCCGCCGCAAGGATGCTCATCGCGATCGCGAGGTCGAGTGCAGCGTGCAGTCCCGTCTTGAACGGGCCGCTGATCATGCTCGGGAAGAAGTTGCGGCTGGTCAGCACCGCCTGCTGATGAGCGCTGAGCCCCGACAGGACCTGCGAGCCGACAAGGTGCTGGATCGGGTTGTAGCCGAGGAACGCCGCGAACAGCGTCGCCACCGGCGGCAGGTGCGAGACGTGGGTCGCGACCGCGGCAGGGACGCCCTGCTGGGTCAGCCCGTGGTAGAGCGTCTGCGGCAGCGAGGAGGAGAACCCGACGATCATCAGGGTGAAGAACATCCCGATGGACAGCACCTGTGCGGAGTTCTGGAACGTTGAGTTCATCCCCGACCCGGCGCCGCGATGCCGCGGTGGCAGCGCGTTCATCACCGCGGCGCGGTTGGGTGAGCCGAACATCGCCATCGTCAAGCCGAGGAAGAACAGCAGTACGGCGAACTCCGGATAGCTGAAGTTGATCGGCAGCAGCTCGAGGACGCCGAAGAAGACCGCCGTACCGATCATCCCGCCCGTGGCGAAGGGCCGCGCACCGAAGCGATCGGACAGGACGCCCGACAACGGCCCTGCGATGAACAGGCCGAACGTCAGCGGCAGCATCGCGATCCCGGCCTTCAGCGGGGTGTCGGCGAAGTCGACGCCGTGGCGAGGCAGCCAGATCCCCTGCAGCCAGATGATCAGCGTGAACATCAGCCCGCCGCGAGAGAGCGCGGCGAGGAAGCTGGCGAGCACCCCGGCGGTGAACGCCCGGATCTTGAACAGCTGCAGCCGGAACATCGGTTCGGGGACGCGGGTCTCGATCACGCAGAACGCCGCGATCAACGCCACCCCGCAGACCAGCTCGCTGATGACCGCGGGGCTCCCCCAGCCCATCGAGTGACCGTGGTAGGGCTCGATCCCGTAGGTCAGCCCGATCATGATCAGCACGAGCCCGACCGCAAACGTGACGTTTCCCCACACGTCGATCGAGGAGTGGTGGCGCTCCGAGAGCTCTTGAAGCTTGAGATAGCCCCACACCGTGGCGAACAGGCCGATCGGCACCGACACCAGGAAGATCAGCCGCCAGTTGATCGGCGCGAGCACGCCGCCGAGGACGAGGCCGAGGAACGTCCCGCCGAAGGCGACCGCCTGGTTGATCCCGAGCGCCATCCCCCGCTGGTTGACCGGGAACGCGTCAGTGAGGATCGCCGAGGAGTTGGCGATCAGCATCGCCGCGCCCACGCCCTGGAACAGCCGCATCACGATCAGGTAGATGCCGGCGGCGTGACCGGTGTTCCAGGTCACGGTCAGCAGCAGCGAGAACAGGGTGAAGATCGCGAAGCCGAGGTTGTAGATGCGGACCCGGCCGTAGATGTCACCGATCCGGCCGAGGCTCACGACCAGCACGCTGGTCACGACCATGAAGCCGAGGATCATCCAGAGCAGGTAGAAGCTGTTGCCGGCCTGCAACGGGTCGATGTGGATGCCGCGGAAGATGTCCGGCATCGCGATCAGCGTGATCGAGGCGTCGATCGTGGCCATCAGCACGCCGAGCGTGCAGATGAACAGCGCCGTCCACTTGTACTTGCTGGTGTCGGGGGCGGCGCTCACCCGCCCACATTACTTGCGACCCGAAAGTATCGGCGCGCGCCGCGCCCGCGGCAGCCCGCCTCGGGCTCAGCCGACCTTGTCGAGGAAGCCGATCAGGTCGTCCGCGTGCTCCTCCTCGACAGCCAGGATGTCCTCGAACAGCCGCCGGGTGGTCGGGTCACTCGTACCGAGCCAGTTGATGATCTCGGTGTAGGAGGCGATGGCGATGCGCTCGGCCACCAGGTTCTCCCGGATCATGGTCTCCAGGCTGTCGGCGGTCTCGTACTCGGAGTGCGACCGTGAGGTCAGCGTGTCCGGGTTGAAGTCCGGCTTCCCGCCGAGCTGGGCGATGCGCGTGGCCAGCCGGTCGGCGTGCTCCTGCTCCTCATTGGCGTGCACCAGGAACTCCGCCGCCACCGGCTCGGCGTCGAGGCCCGTTGCGACGAAATGGTGCTGGCGATAGCGCAGCGCGCAGACCGTCTCGGTCGCGAGCGCCGCGTTCATCACTTCGATCACCCGGTCGACGTCGGCGCGGTACGCCGAGGTCACCGGACCCTTTTCCATCTCTTCACGAGCTTGCTTGCGAAGGGTTTCAACGTCAGTCAGGAAGTCAGCCACGCCAGCGACTTACCCAAAAGATCTTGAGTTGATACCTCTGCCCGGCGCTCAGACGAGCTGGCTGATGGCCACCGCGGCGAACAACAGCGCGAGGTAGCTGATCGAGGCATGGAACAGCGTCATCGGGCGCGCCGCCTCACCACGCGCCACGCGCCGGTGCAGCCGATGGGCCTCGACGAGGAACGCGACGCCCAGCACCCCGGCCGACACGTCGTACACGACCCCGGCCCCGAACGGCACGAGAACCAGCGACGCGGCGACCATCGCCCACGAGTACCAGAGGATCTGCCGCGTGACCGACGCCTCGGCCGCGACCACCGGGAGCATCGGTACGCCGGCCGCCGCATAGTCGTCGCGGAACCGCATCGCCAGCGACCAGAAGTGCGGCGGCGTCCACAGGAAGATCACCGCGAACAGGATGATCGCCGGCCAGCCGACGTCCCCACGCACCGCCGACCAGCCGATCAGCACCGGGAAGCAGCCCGCCGCGCCGCCGATCACGATGTTGGACGGGGTACGCCGCTTCAGCCCGAGGGTGTAGACGAAGACGTAGAACAAGATCGCCGCGTCGGCGAGCAACGCCGACAGCCAGTTGGCGCCCAACCCGAGCAGCAGCGTCGCAGCCGCGCCGAGCGCGATCCCGAAGCGCAGCGCGTTCGCCGGCGACACCTGCTCCCGGGCGAGCGGGCGGCGCTTGGTGCGGTTCATGACCGCGTCGATGTCCCGGTCGGCCACGCAGTTGATCGCGTTGGCGCTGCCCGCCGCGAGGGTGCCGCCAACCAGAGTCGCGCACGCGGTCCACAACGACGGCAAGCCCTTGGCCGCGAGGACCATCGCCGGAAGCGTCGTGACCAGGAGCAGCTCGATGATCCTGGGTTTGGTCAGCGCGACATAGCTGCTGACCCGGTCGCGCACAGACGAATCCTATCGGGGCAGGTGGGAAGGACTGTCACCGACTCGTCCCTCGGCGTTAGCACTCCCGCGATTGCGGGGCGAGACGATCTCACTACGCTCGGGCTTGATCAACTGACAGGAGACCAAAGCGGTGACCGCAACGAGCGATCGGCTCGACTGGACCGAGACCGACGACCTGGCGGTGAAGGTGATCCGCGGCCTGGCCATGGACGCCGTGGAGGCGGCCGGCAACGGGCACCCGGGCACCGCGATGAGCCTGGCCCCGGCGGCGTACCTGCTCTTCCAGCGGCTGCTGCGCCACGACCCCACCGACCCGGGCTGGCTGGGCCGCGACCGGTTCGTGCTCAGCTGCGGGCATTCCAGCCTGACGCTCTACATCCAGCTGTTCCTGTCCGGCTATGGCCTGACGATCGAGGACTTGAAGCTGCTCCGGCAGTGGGGCTCGCTCACGCCGGGTCACCCGGAGCACGGCCACACCGCGGGCGTCGAGGTCACGACCGGACCGCTCGGCCAGGGCGTCGCCAACGCGGTGGGCATGGCGATGGCCGCCCGCTACGAGCGCGGCCTGTTCGACCCGGACGCGGCGGCGGGTGAGAGCCCGTTCGACCACACGATCTGGTGCTTCGCCTCCGACGGCGACATGGAGGAGGGCATCTCCGGCGAGGCGAGCTCGATCGCCGGGCACCAGCAGCTCGGCAACCTGGTCGTGCTCTACGACGACAACCACATCTCGATCGAGGGCGACACCAAGGTCGCCTTCTCCGAAGACGTCGCCGCCCGCTACGAGGCCTACGGCTGGCACACGCTGCACGTGCCTGACGTCAACGACGTCCAGGCCGTGTACGACGCGCTCGTTGCCGCCCGCGCCGAGACCGAGCGGCCGACCCTGGTCGTCGTCCGGTCGATCATCGGCTGGCCCGCCCCCACCAAGCAGAACACCGGGAAGGCGCACGGCGCCGCGCTCGGCGCCGAGGAGATCGCGAAGACGAAGGAGATCCTCGGGTTCGACCCGGCGGTCTCGTTCTACTGCCCGGAGGAGGTCCTGGCCCACACCCGCCAGGTGGTCGACCGCGGCCGCGCCGCCCACGCAGCGTGGCAGGAGCAGATGGACGGCTGGGCCAAGGCGGATCCGGCCCGCGCCGCCGAGCTACAGCGGATCAGCGAGCGCAAGCTGCCGGCCGGCTGGGACGCCAAGCTCCCCGACTTCGCCGGCGAGACATCGATCTCGACCCGCAAGGCCAGCGAAGCGGTCATCCAGGAGCTCGCCGCCGCGCTGCCCGAGCTGTGGGGCGGCTCGGCCGACCTCGCCGAGAGCAACAACACCGGCATCCACGGCGCGGACTCCTTCCTGCCGGAGGCGCACGGCGGCTCGCCGTACGGTCGTGTCCTGCACTTCGGGATCCGGGAGCACGCGATGGGCGCGATCCTGAACGGCATCACGCTGCACGGCGGGACCCGCGTGTTCGGCGGGACGTTCTTGACGTTCTCGGACTACATGCGCGGGTCGGTGCGGCTCGCCGCGCTCATGAAGCTGCCGGTGACCTACGTCTGGACCCACGACTCGATCGGCCTCGGCGAGGACGGCCCGACCCACCAGCCGATCGAGCACCTCGCCTCGCTGCGGGCCATCCCCGGACTCGACGTGGTGCGTCCGGCGGACGCCACCGAGACCACCGTCGCCTGGCGCACGATCATCGAGCACACCGACCGCCCGGCGGGGCTGATCCTGAGCCGGCAGAACCTGCCGGTCATCGACCGCGCGACGCACGCCTCCGCCGAGGGCGTCGCACGCGGCGCTTACGTGCTCGCGGAGGCATCGACCGGCACCGCGGAGGTGATCATCATCTCGACCGGCAGTGAGGTGCCGATCGCGCTCGAGGCCCGGGAGCGGCTCGAGGCGGATGGCACGCCGACGCGCGTTGTCTCGATGCCCTGCCGGGAATGGTTCGAGGCGCAGGACGCTGCCTACCAGCAGGAGGTGTTGCCGCCGCGGATCCGGGCCCGGGTCTCCGTCGAGGCGGCCGTCGCGATGGGGTGGCGCGACTTCGTCGGCGACCACGGTGAATGCCTGTCGATCGAGCACTTCGGCGCCAGCGCGCCGTACCAGATCCTGTTCGAGCAGTTCGGCTTCACCGCGGACCGCGTCGTCGCCGCCGCGCACGCCAGCTTGTCCAAGGTCGGTGCCACCAAGGGATCGACCACCGGCAACTAGCCCGACCACCGCGAACACCACCCGGGACCTCGACACAAGGAGCGGTACAGATGACCGACGCGCTCAAGCAGCTGTCCGACACGGGGGTCGCGATCTGGCTGGACGACCTCTCGCGGTCCCGGCTGGCCACGGGCAACCTCGCCGGCCTGGTCCGCGACAGCCACGTCGTGGGGATCACGACCAACCCGACGATCTTCCAGAAGGCGATCAGCGGGAGCGAGACCTACGACGACCAGGTGCGCGACCTCGCCACCCGCGGCGTCACCGTCGAGGAGGCACTGCGTGCGATCACCGCCTTCGACGTCCGCGAAGCGTGCGACGTGCTCCGTCCCGCGTACGAGGCCAGCGGCGGCGTCGACGGTCGCGTCTCGATCGAGGTGAGCCCGGCGCTGGCGAACAACACCGAGGCCACGAGCGCGGAGGCGCGAGCGTTGTGGTGGCTGGTCGACCGACCCAACCTGTTCATCAAGATCCCGGCGACGAAGGCGGGCCTGCCGGCGATCGCGCAGGTGCTCTCCGAAGGCATCAGCGTCAACGTGACGCTGATCTTCTCCCTGGAGCGGTACGCCGAGGTCCTCGACGCCTTCATCGACGGCATCGAGCGCGCCCGGTTGGCCGGTCACGACCTGTCGAAGATCGGATCCGTCGGGTCGTTCTTCGTGTCCCGGGTCGACTCCGAGGTCGACGCCCGGCTGGACAAGATCGGCAGCGACGAGGCCAAGGCGCTGCGCGGCAAGGCCGCGATCGCCAACGCCCGGCTCGCCTTCGAGCTCTACGAACGCAAGCTCGACACGGACCGGTGGCGGGCGCTGCGCGAGGCCGGCGCGAAACCGCAGCGACCGCTGTGGGCGTCGACCTCGACCAAGGACCCGTCCTACGACGACACGATGTATGTCGTCGAGCTGGTCACCGACGGGGTGGTCAACACGATGCCGGAGCCGACGATCCACGCGGTCGCCGATCACGGCAAGGTGACCGGCGACACGATCCGGCCCAACTACGCCGACGCCCACGAGGTGATGGACGCACTGGCGGACGTCGGCATCGACTTCGACGACGTCGTCCAGCTCCTCGAGGACGAAGGCGTCGGGAAGTTCGTCGCCTCCTGGAACGAGCTCACCGAGTCCACGAAGCAGGAGCTCGAGAAGCTGGCTGCCGCCAAGTGAGCTCGGACAGCGTGACCGCAGGCGGCGTCACCGTCACCTTCGCCGGCACCGACGTCGTCGCCGCCCGCGACCGGGCGCTCGCCGACAACATGGGCGTCGCGGCGCGCATCGCCGGCAAGGACGCCGGGCTGTGGGGACCCGAAGCCGCCGCTGAGGCCACCGTCCGGCTCGGCTGGCTCGACTGCACCACCGTCTCGCGTCCGCTGGTCGCGGAGATCGAACAGCTGCGGGCCGACCTGCTCGGCCGCGGCGTCGATCACGTCGTACTCGCCGGGATGGGCGGGTCGTCGCTGGCCCCGGAAGTCATCGCCGCGACGTACGGCGTGGAGCTCGTCACCGTCGACACGACGGATCCGGGTCAGGTCGGCGCGGCCCTTCACGACCGGATCGAGCGCACCGTGGTCGTCGTGTCCAGCAAGAGCGGCGGCACCCTCGAGACCGACAGCCACCGGCGCGCCTACGAACAGGCGTTTCGCGACGCCGGTATCGATCCCGCCGAGCGCATCGTCGTCGTCACGGACCCGGGATCGCCGCTGCACCGGATCGCCACTGACGCGGGATACCGTGTCTTCGAAGCGGACCCGAACGTCGGCGGCCGATACAGCGCGCTGACCGCGTTCGGGCTGGTCCCCAGCGGGCTTGCCGGCGTACCCGTCGGGGAGCTGCTCGACGCCGCGGAGGCGGTCTTCGCCACGCTGTCGGGCGACTACGGCAACGCGGCGGTCGCGCTCGGCGCCGCGCTCGGCGGGCTCGGCGTCGACGGTCACGACAAGGTCGTCATCGCCGACGGTGGCTCCACGATCGTCGGCTTCGGCGACTGGGCCGAGCAGCTGATCGCCGAGTCGACGGGCAAGTCCGGGCGGGGGCTGCTGCCGGTGGTGGTCGAGTCCGTCGATGCTGCCGGGTTCACCCCACTCGCCGACACCCATCTGGTCACCATCGGCGCGACCGCACCGAGCGTCGGCACCTCGGTCGACGGACCGCTGGGCGCCCAGTTCCTCGCCTGGGAGTTCGCGACCGCGGTCGCCGGCCGGATCTTCGGCATCGACCCGTTCAACCAGCCCAACGTGCAGGAGTCGAAGGACAACACGAAAGCCGTGCTCGAAGCCGCCGGCGACGGCGACCTGCCGACCGGCACCCCCGCGTTCACCGACGGCCCGGTCGAGGTCTACGCCGACGCGGACGACCTCGCGGGAGCGACCGACCTCGCCGGCGTGATCGATGCGCTGCTCGCCGCGGTTCCCGCCTCCGGCTACCTCGCCGTCATGGCCTACCTCGACCGGCTCGCCGACCACGACGCGGCCGGCATCCGCGCCGCTCTCGCGGCGCGCATCCCGCACCCGGTTACCTTCGGCTGGGCCCCGCGGTTCCTGCATTCGACCGGCCAGTTCCACAAAGGCGGCCCGCCAGTCGGCGTGTTCCTTCAGATCACCGGCGCGGTCACGACCGACGTCGCGATCCCCGGTCAGCCGTTCAGCTTCGGCCGGCTCCAGATGGCGCAGGCGCTCGGCGACCTCCAGGCGTTGCGCGCCCGGTCGCGCCCCGCCGTACGCCTTCACCTGACCGACCGCGCCGCGGGCATCGCGGCGCTGCTCAAGGCCGCGCGAAAGGGCTAGGTGTGACCGTTCCATCGGGCACCGCGGGCAACCCGCTGCGTGATCCGCGTGACCGGCGGCTGCCGCGTGTCCCCGGGCCGTGCGCGATCGTCGTGTTCGGCATCACCGGTGACCTGGCGCGCAAGAAGCTGATCCCGGCGATCTACGACCTGTCCAACCGAGGTCTGCTGCCGCCCGGCTTCGCCCTGCTCGGCTTCGCGCGGCGCGACTGGGACACCGGCGACTTCGAGTCCCTCGCCCGCAAGTCCGCACAGGACCACGCCCGCACCGAGTTCCGCGAGGACGTCTGGAAACGGGTGGCCGCCTCGCTGCAGTTCCTGCCGGGCTCCTTCGACGACGACGAGGCGTTCGACAACCTCGCGACCTGCCTCGTCGAGCTCGAGACCAGCCACGGCATCCAAGGCAACGCCGCGTTCTACCTGTCGATCCCGCCGGCAGCCTTTCCGCTGGTGCTCAAGCAGATGCAGCGCACCGGCATGGCGGACAACGAGAAGTCCGGCGGCTGGCGGCGGGTCGTCGTCGAGAAGCCGTTCGGTCACGACCTCGCGTCGGCCCGCGACCTCAACGCGCTGGTCGACGAGGTGTTCTCCCCCGCCGACGTGTTCCGCATCGACCATTACCTGGGCAAGGAAACGGTGCAGAACATGTTGGCGCTGCGCTTCGCCAACACGCTGTTCGAGCCGATCTGGAACTCCAACTACGTGGACTCGGTGCAGTTCACGATGGCCGAGGACGTCGGAATCGGCGGCCGTGCGGCGTTCTACGACAGCGCCGGCGCCGCGCGCGACGTGCTGCAGAACCACATGCTTCAGCTGCTCGCGCTGACCGCGATGGAGGAGCCGGTCTCCTTCGACGCCGAAGCCATCCGCACCGAGAAGCTGAAGGTCCTCAACGCGATCTCGTTGCCGGACAACCTCGCTCGCTACGCGATCCGCGGCCAGTACGACCAGGGCTGGCTCGCCGGCGAACGGGTGCCGGCGTACCTCGACGAGGAGGGCATCCCGAAGGACTCCCGCACCGAGACCTACGCGGCGGTCCGCCTCGGCGTCGAGACCAGGCGCTGGGCGGGCGTGCCGTTCTACCTGCGTACCGGCAAGCGGCTGCCGCGACGGGTCACCGAGATCGCGGTGAGCTTCAAGACGGCACCGCACCTGCCGTTCGACGTCACCGACACCGTCGAGCTCGGCCACAACCAGCTCGTCGTACGCGTCCAGCCCGACGAGGGCGTGACGCTGCGCTTCGGGTCGAAGGTGCCCGGCTCGGCGATGGAAGTGCGCGACGTGTCGATGGACTTCCTGTACGGCGAGGCGTTCACCGAGTCCTCGCCCGAGGCCTACGAGCGGCTCATCCTCGACGTCCTGCTCGGCGACGCGACGCTGTTCCCGCGCAACGAAGAGGTCCACGCGTCGTGGCAGGTCATCGACCAGCTCGAAGAGTTCTGGGCGGGCACTCAACCGGAGAAGTACCGCGCCGGCGAGTGGGGGCCCCGAGGCGCCGACGAGATGCTCGCGGCGGACGGTCGCACCTGGCGACGCCCATGACCGGCAACTGGACGGTGGACGACTGATGGCGACGACACTGTGGGACACCACCGGCAGCGATGTCGTGAAGGCCCTGCTCGCCGAGCGCCGGGCCGCCGGTGCGCTCGCGTCCGGGCTCGCGCTGACGCTGGTGGCCGTCGTCGACGAGCGGCGGGTGCAAGAGGCGGAGCAGGCAGCGACCATCGCCGCGGCCGCCCACCCTTGCCGGCTGGTGATGATCGTGCGTCACTCGATCAACGCCGAGAGCCGACTGGACGCCGAAGTGCAGATCGGCGGACGCCTCGGTTCGACGGAGGCCGTCGTGATGCGCATGTACGGCCGGCTCGGGCTGCACGCGGAGTCGGTCGTGCTGCCGCTGCTGGCCCCGGACGCGCCGGTCGTCACCTGGTGGCACGGGCCTCCCCCGGCCGAGATCGCGACCGACGCGCTCGGCGTGCTCGCGAACCGGCGCGTCACCGACTCCTCGCTCGCGGACACCCCGATGGACGCCTTGCGGACCCGCGCCGCCGACTTCGTGTCCGGTGACACCGATCTGGTCTGGACCCGCGCGACGCCGTGGCGCGCGCTTCTCGCCTCGGCCCTCGACGGGATCGACGGGACGCCGGTCTCCGCGTCGGTGTCCGCCGCAGCGGGCAACGCGACGGCCGCCCTCCTGGCCGGCTGGCTCGGCTCGCGGCTGTCCGTGACCAGCACGCTCGACGAGACCGGCGGGCCGGGCATCACCGCCGCCGAAGTGGTGATGCGACAGCCCGACGGCAAGGACTGCCCGATCCGGATCGACCGGCCGGACGGGGTGTCGGCGACCTTCACCCGGGGAGACGAAGACCGTCGGGTGCTGCCGCTGCCGCGCCGCGAGCTCGGCGACCTCCTCGCCGAGGAGCTGCGCCGCATGGACCCCGACCCGGTCTACGCCGACGCGCTCACCCACAGCACGGGCGTGAGCGTCGACACGACGCCACGGTCGCGGGTGTTGGTGTGGCGGGACCCGGCCCTCGCGGACTCATGACGGCGCCGCTCGTCGCGGTCCATCGGGACGCGATGCTGCTCGCGCAGGCCGTCGCGGCACGGATCATCAGCGGGATCGCCGACGCGCAGGCCGAGCGTGGCACCGCCTCGATCGTGCTGACCGGAGGCGGGATCGGCGGCGCCACGCTTCGCGAGCTCGCCGCGGCGCCCGCGCGCGACGCGATCGACTGGGCGATGCTGGACGTCTGGTGGGGTGACGAGCGGTTCCTGCCGGCGGGCAGCCCGGATCGCAACGAGACCCAGGCGCGGGAAGCCCTCCTCGCCCACGTCCCGCTCGACCCGCAGCGCGTTCACCCGATGGCGGCGGCCAACGACGAACCTGCGGACGACCTCGACGCCGCCGCCGCGGCGTACGCCGCCGAGCTGCATGCGGCAGGCGATCCCACCTTCGACATCCTGCTGCTCGGCGTCGGACCCGACGGGCACGTGGCATCGCTGTTCCCCGGGGCCGCGGGCCTCGGCGACGACCGGTCCGTCGTACCGGTCCGGGGGGCAGCCAAGCCGCCGCCGAACCGGATCTCGCTCGGGCTGTCCACGATCAACCGGGCCCGGGAGGTCTGGCTCATCGCGGCCGGCGAGGAGAAGGCCGCCGCGGTGAAGGCAGCGCTCGCCGGCGACGCAGACCTGCCCGCCGCCGCCGTCCACGGCCGAAGCGCGACGAAGTGGCTGCTCGACCGCGCCGCCGCCTCCGCCCTCTGACCCACTCCCGTACCCGTCGAGCCCAACGTTGTTGGTCTTTCAGCGAGGCTGAAAGACA